>CAZISK010000083.1:0-14652 GCA_964541355.1 uncultured Candidatus Obscuribacterales bacterium | reverse complement strand
CCCCCCAATAAAACCGGCTAAATAAGCCGGACCAATTATGAACAAATTGTTGCCGTTGGCGCGCTCTATTCATTGTTAATAGATGGTGCAGCGCCCGTACTGTGGAGATCCGCAGTCTTGTGATATTACAAGTTGTTCATTATCCCATGCTGAAAACTCAAAAACTTGTCTATCTTCACGCTTACTAACGACTCGTATGCAAAAATTATCTATATAGTGGTGAATGAAACACCACGCAATTTGTCGATAGCACTAGTAAGTTGGATGGAAAGATGAGCCCTGATAACGATCCCAATAACGAAGTCAGTTTTGCCGAAACCGCTCTACGCCTGGGTGGAAAGAGCGAGGATGAGGCCAAACGAACCGGCGCGGTCGACCGTGCCGACGACGAAGTCGAAGCCCTATTCGCGGCCCAATACAAAACGGTCAACAGTCCGATTCACAAAGCTGTTTGGGACAACAAAATACCGCTTGAGCTATTCTCGCCTCCGAAGCTGGATCCGGCGACGGTAAGTCTGCCCGAAATGGAGAAGTCGCTCGACGTTCTAAAGAAGGCGCGACGCGAAGGACGCCAGTACGACAGCAAAGGCAAGCTTTCCGAACCGCTCTTGCAAGAGTTGGCCGATGCAGGATACTGGGGACTTCTTATTGATAAGAAGTTCGGAGGCTCCGGTCTCGAAGTCCGTCCCTTCATGTCCTTTCTAACAAAAGTGGCCATGGTTGAGCCGACCGCGGCAGGACTGGCTTCAGTTCATGGTTGCATCGGGGCTGTCGATCCGGTCAAGCACTTTGGCAACGACCAACAAAGAGAGAAGTTCCTTCCGAAATTGGCAAGCGGTGAGGCTCTTTCAGCATTCGCCTTGACAGAACCCAATGCCGGCTCCGATCTCACTGCGTTGAGAACAACCGCAGAGCTTCAAGGTGACTCCTATGTAATCAATGGCGAAAAACTGTTTATCACCAATGCCATGGAAGGCAGAACGGTCGGCATCGTCTGCCTGGTCAACGGCAAGCCTTCCGCCATCATTGGCGAACTGCCACGCGAACAAAACGATCAGTTCCAGATTAAGACATATGGTCTGCATGCCTTGAAGCATGCACATAACGTCGGTCTGGTATTCAAGAATTTCAAGGTACCCAAGGAAAACCTTCTGGTACCTAACCGCGGAGACGGTTTGACCGTCGCCTACCACGGATTGAACATGGGTCGGCTCGCTCTTTGCGCTACCGCTTCAGGCGTAATGCGTTTGATGCTCGCCAACATGCTGCCCTGGGCAAAGTTCAGAGAGACATATGGTAAAGCGATTGAGACCAGAGAACTCGTAAAACGAAGAATTGCTCGGGCCGCCGCACTGATAGCAGGTGCCGACGCGCTCGTCGCATGGGGCTCTTGGCTATTGGATCAGGGATATCGTGGCGAGCTCGAGTGCATCATCGCTAAGATTTTCGGAAGCGAAGCTGAGAAGGAATGCGCCATCGAGCTTTTCATGAAGACGCACGGCGGACGCAGTTTCGTTTCGGGCCACATCTTCGGCGACAACGTCCACGATTTTCTCGCTCCTTGCATTTACGAAGGCGAGGGCGAAATGCTTGGCATGGCATTCTTCAAGTCTCTGGCTAAACAGCATGGCAGCGTGTACTTCGAGCCAATCGGCAAAGCGCTACATCACCACAAGATTTCCAACTTCAATCCGTTTAACCCCGCTCATGCTTGGGCTTTGAAGGGCGAACTCATGAAGTACAGCGGCTGGTACCTCGGCCAGATGCTGTCTGCAAAAGACAACCACACAGTGGAAGGAATGGATCCTCGACTCAACGAACACATCAACTTCGCGATGGAGCATCTCCATCAGTCGCCTGTCGAGTTGAGCGAGAACATGGTCAAGCACCAGCTCAAGTTGCCAGATCGTCAGTGCCGCATCGCAGAACTGTCGCAACGCGTACAGGATGCAATTATCATTCTGGTCACGTGTATGTGGGCACATGCCGAAAAAGACAAAGTCATCATTGCAGCTGCCGACATACTCTGTCAGGACCTGATCCGCAAGCTCACCGGCGAGCGTCCAACCGATGCTTACTTCAAAGCCTGCTCCAAGCTGGCTGACATGATCATCGCCGGCGAGTTCAAACTACTTGAAGGAGTCGACCAGGCAGACATATTAATGCCATACGACAAAACCCAGGCTCCCAAGAAAGAGCCTATCGCTGCCGGCGCTAGTAAGTAGATAGCCAGCTGTACTCAACATTTAAAAGGCGCTTCCTGTGAAGCGCCTTTTTTCTTCTCCCACAATGGACCAAAAGGGTCACTTCTGCGCTGAAGCCACCTCAGCACTGAGGAAACCTCGTTGCAGAGATAATCTTATCGAAGTGGAATCCGCTCGAAAACGACGCACCACTAGGACCGCCGGCGTCTCTTAGGATAAGAGCCGTGATCAAAACAACCTCTTCGCTGAGGAATCTCATCCCGATATGGCCTGCTCCAAGACCGATTTTCATCCAGCGCATGGAAGCCAACTTCAGTCGAATTCTAGAATGCCCTCTAAGACAGCTCCACAAGCAGTGGAGTATGGTCGGAAGCCCGGTCTTGTTTTCGCGGCTCTATATCGATCCAAGCTCGCTTGCAAGTGCGGGACAGTGGCTCTGATAGAAAAACATGATCAATTCTGAAGCCCATTTTTCTCTTAAAGGCAAGCACCCGATAATCCCACCAGGTGTAGTGACCGGTCTCCTCAGTAAACATTCGAAATGAATCCTTAAATCCCCACTGCGTGACTTCGTCAAGAGCCAATCTTTCCTGGTCGCTACACAGCAATTGTCCGCGCATTCGCTCGGGGTTGTAGACATCGCGATCTTCAGGCGCGACGTTGAAATCACCGCACAGCAAGACATTGGATTCCGGCGTTAAGCGGCTATCCAAATACCGGCGGAGCCCCTTCAACCACGAGAGCTTGTACTCGAATTTATCCGAACCGACAAAACCGCCATTCGGGACGTAAGCATTGAGTATAACGATCGAGTTGACTGATGCCCTGATGAAGCGCGCCTGGTCTATGACAGGCGTATCCCTAAAACTTTTCTCGACATCTTCCATTCTTAATCTGGAAATGATAGCGACACCGTTGTAGGACTTCTGTCCGTGAAAAACAGCGTCGTATCCTATTGCCCGCAGACTCTCTATTGGGAATTTCGAATCTTCGCACTTCGTCTCCTGCACACACAACACATCGGGTGAATGCTGTTCGAGATACGACAAAACCTGCGGAATTCGCACAGAGATTGAATTGACGTTCCAAGTAGCTACAATCAACAGTCATCTCCTTTTTGATCGGCTCTATATATTAAGTACTTGTGCGCCCGGATATGCGTATTTTTTCGTGATTATCTGCTCACAGGCGCAAATGCGCTCAGAAGCCATTCTTGTTAGTCGACACTTCACCTTATATAAGGATGCACAAACGACGTGCTTGAATTTGAAACGTGTTCCCACGTCTTCGGCAGTTTGTCAACGAATTTTGGAACTCCGCGAAAAAAATATTTTGTCGATTCTTGTAACCAGAAGCGTTATCAGGCGAGACTCGCATAGATACAGGCTCGACGTATTCCCAATCGATAAACGCAATGTCGCGAGGGCGATTGTTTACCTTTCGTAGCGAAATTCAATCTCACATTAACGGCGCAGTTACTGAAACCTCTCTGGTATAACTTTCTCAAGACCAGAAATACCCACCAGTTCCATATTTTCGAACACGAACCAATAATGAGTCGGTAAGTATAGCTGCCAAAACCGAAAACAGATCTACAAAACCGGACTGCTTTATTTCCTAACTGGCACCAAATGTAGTATCGCGTTTCGGACTTGGCTATCCGTGTTTCATCACTTCGAGCACTTGCTTATCTTGCCGACCTTGAAACGACTAGATGGCTGCCCGATTGCGCATTTGACCTAATCCCGCGCACTCGGCAAAGCAGTCTGACTCGCAGTTTCATCATTTCACATAGAGAAAAGATTGATGCTTCACCTACTACAATCGGTCAGTCATATATTTGCTGGAAGTAGCTGATACCATGCGGCTTTCATCGAATGGCGACATGACAAGGAGAAAATACCGTGCTCGAAAAGCGACTGAATTTCATCGACTCCTAAGCCACCACATACGATTGACCATAGCAGTAGTTAGCACACTTCCCTTGTTTTGCAAGTCCCCGTGTATGTCATTTGCGACTACCTATATCTATATATTTGTCTTACTTAGAACCCCGCTTTTCGTCGGACTCTTGCTGTGTTTGGTTTTCGAACATTCAAAAAAAGCTTTTATGTCGTTTCAACCTAAATTGAGCATTTATGCCCCTTTTGGACCTTTACGATATCGAAATTGATGTGTAAAGTGATATGCATTGAACGGTGGTTGATCGATCCCGTGCCACCGACGACGCGGTTACTCTTTGTTAAGAGCCGCGATAAAGTTATGAGCCTAATGAGAGAAATCAAAGACGGCTCGATAGATCCCTGTGTCTTTTTTTACAAGTGAGGATGTGCCTATGCCCAAGAAAGTACTGATTGCGCTGCCACCAGCGATGTTAGAGCAAGTCGACCACATTGCAAAATGTGAGCACCGTACCCGCTCAGACCTAATTAGAGAAGCTCTCAGACGCTATCTCGACAACTTCAGACGCACACAAGGCGCGCAACTGTCGGTGTCCACAATGGAAGTCTCGGAAACCAAGCCTTTGACTCATTCACTCTCGTAGTTTCTTGCGAAACTTGTCAAAGCCAAGCACCATATAGTTTTCTCTCCGGCACATTTTTCATACGTCATTAGAAGACCTGCGCACGACAACCACTTGCGAAACGGACGCCGAATCAAGGAAACAAACGACCGAACCAGCAATGACCCGCTCTCCACAAGAGGGCGGGTTTTTAGCAAGCGCATTTGATTCTATAATGCCGCTATCTCCGAGCTGAGGATGAGCCTTAGATGGGCACCAACAATCAAGAAATCGTCGACGACAAGCGCTCAGAACTCTATTCTTCACTTGCAAAGATGCTGACCTGCGCCTCCCTGCTGGAGCGCGCCCTGGCCGGTCTTGAAGGCAAACGAGTGACTTTGGAAGAGAAGATGATAAAGACATACCTGACAGGCTTGATATCAGCGATCTGCGAATATGTGAGTAGCGTACATTCGCAATTCAACAACGCAACTTGTGATATTGATGATGATGTGTTGAACAAGCTCGGCAGTCTGGCGCAAGAGATGGAGCCGGTCTTCCAGGAGTTGGTTCGTACAATTGAATACGATTGGAATTATTTGGAGCAGTACTACGAGCACGATTTTTATGCGCGACTCTCCAACCAGTACAAATTCAAAGAGAGGCTCCAGGAGCTGCCTTCTTGCGTCCGCATTTAGATCCAATTAAATGCTTTTGAAAACTGAATAGATTAAGTCGTAATAGGCAATGTATACAACTGAAGACAAATGTGAACCTTGAATTCAAGAAATTGTTTTATACTCGAGTTCAGAATTGTTCTTTAGACCCACAGAACAAGCGGATTTCTAGAAGAGCATCACACGCCATCCATTTTCAATCTTTGTTTAAATACTGCGTTGCAAAGAAATCTTCTTGCATTGAATAATCAATCGTAGACGCCGGCCACTCGTAACGCCTTTTCAGCTTTGCCTCGTAGTTGCGAATCACGTGCGGACGCTGCATCTTGAAGCTTCTTGATGATCTCGCCTTCTTTGATCTTCAATTTCTTACACAACTTGCCGCACGCTCTAGCAGCACCTCGCTGCACCTCAGGATCTTCGTCTTCAAGAAGGTTGGCGATACTCAACGCCATCTCCTTCGTCGGATCCGCGTAACGTTCTAGAAGCCTGATGCTTTCTGCCTTTACAAATGGATCAGAGTCGTCCAACAATCCGATAACTGCATTGATGTACCCTTTCGCAAGACCCGGCTTCTCTTGAAACCATCTAAGCGCAGCGAGTTTGACATACACGCTTGGATGACCTAACGCTTGTGCAAAAACCTTTGCTGGTGACTTAGTAAGCGCCTCAGGCAAACCCAGTTTGAGAGCACGTGGCTCGAAACCAGGATAATCGTGCTGTACGATCATCTCATCAACTACGCTTGCCAATTTTTCTAAGGACATGGATTGCACCAGGGTAGAATCAAAAAAAGATTTTACCTCGATCACCTTTGCATTTGATTGAGCTGTTTCAAAATATCATTCAAACTGTCCGCGGCGTTGCCGGCTCCACCAGCGCCACCCGGCATCCTCAAACCGCCTTGCGGAACTTGTATAGGTCTGCCTCCACCGGAGCCTCCGAATAGCTGCTGCAGACTGCCCTGGTTCATCATCTGACCCATCATCTGATTCATGTTGCCATATGGGTTTTCTTGCATTCTCCGACCCTTGTCGACCGTTCCAGACATGATCAATTTGCTCAGATATCTGCCATTGCTCGAGTATTTGACTGAAGCAAGCAGGACGTAGAGCTGCGAATCGTTGAGTTTCTTGAAGCGCATAACACTCTCGTCGTATCCTGAGTTGACTCTGCCACTGGTAGTTTTTGTCACCCACTTGGTGATGATTTGTTCTTCCACGACGCCTGGAGCCAGGTCTCGCAACACATTCTTCGCGACCTCCTGCCTGAAGTCGTTACCGGACACACCGGTTTGCAAACTGTCTGTTGCGGCTTTGCCGAAATGCAGCATGACGACCGGCGCTTCCATGTTGCCCATCATCTGCGAAAACAGACCTGACATCGCACCCGTTGAATCGCTTCCTCTCATCATTTGAGCAAACGTATGCGTGTCCTTCATAGGCACGGACAAAAGAACTCTCGCCGGCTGAACGGCAATCTTATTGTAGATGTCGCGATAAAAACTAAAGTTAACCGTGCCGCTTCTTCCGGCCTTGAGAATCTGGGCAGATTGCATCGCTTCATCCCTGTCGATTGAAACATATGCCGGACTGGACCTGTAGCTCCACACGCTCATAGTACCGCCCCATGTACCGCGGAAATCGATCGGAAACGATGTGGCGACCGTGCCGGAATACCCGCTGTCTGTCGCGCCCACGCTACCACCGAGCGGCTTGCCTCTCGGGTCGAGCTTCGGAGTCTGTGCCTTGAGAACAGGCATTGTCACGTCCCCTTCTGCCGAAATCTGCTCAATGCGTCCAAAGAGCTTGCCTCCCCTGACGGTGAGCTTCGGCGCCGGCTCTTTACTGGCAGGTGTTGGGCTTGGCGCAGTCACAGTCGGTTTGGTCATGCTTGTCGTGATGTCGCTCCCCCGTGGAGTCTCGACCTGCTTATTGCCTGGATTGAGCAGGACAGGCTCTTTGGTTGGCAAAGAGATGCCCTCATTTGTCGGCGTTGTCGTAGACTTCTGCTCGATACCTTGCGGGTTGGCCTGTTTGATCGATTGCAACAGGTCATCGACGGATGGAACCTTGTTGGTACTCTTCGACGGGTCGCTCTCTTGCTTTTCAGCTTGCTTTTCAAGCTTGTCTCCCAATTTCGAGAGAGTGTCCTCAGCCGAGACTGCGCCGGACTCAGGGTCTTTGCCGTCGGGCGCGGCTCGCTCTTTTGTTGCTCCCGGACTACCAGCAGCTCCCGAACTACCAGCAGCTCCCGAACTACCAGCAGCTCCCGGACTACTGGCATCCTGCCCCTGGGACAGAGCTGGCGGGAGATTGCTTATCAGAAGCAACATCGAGAGCGCTACCCAAGAAGTCTTTGAACTGGCGGTTTTCATAAGACAAGTCCCTTCCGTGGTCTGAATCACCCTGCAGTTGTTGTTCGTGTATCCATCTTTGCGAAATCGTCACGAGACCGATATCGTATTCGGTATCATCAAATGCGCCTACTATATCCAAATACGCTGCGATACCGAGATCAATACTACTTACCCTTGATCAATGATGAATTAAACCTTATAGGTGTATTATAGAAACTTGTTCTCAACTCTGGAGAGACCAGTGATTGTCGTCATAATGGGTGTATCCGGAAGCGGCAAATCGACAATCGGTAGAATGCTGTCAAAGCGCCTGGGATGCGAATTTCTAGATGCAGATGATTTTCATTCTGCTGACAACAAAATCAAAATGCGGCAGGGCATTCCGCTCGAAGATAAGGACCGACTACCCTGGCTGCAAGAGCTCAGTCGCGTAATTACTCAACATATTGAAACACAGAAGAATCTCGTCCTCGCCTGCTCCGCGCTGAAGGAGGCCTATCGCCGAATACTCGGAGAATCAGATGATCTGGCGTATGTTTACTTACAAGCCGATTTTCAAACAATCAACAAACGGCTTAAGCGCCGACAGCACGAATTCATGAACCCGCAGCTTCTCGAGAGCCAGTTCAAAACTCTTGAAGAACCGCACGAAGCAATAACCGTAGATGCCGGGCAATCAACAAAGCAAGTTGTAGAGCAGATTATTACCAGGCTTAATGAGTCTAAACAAAATAGCTAGTGAACTCGATCGATGCCCCGTTGAGTCAAGAGCGCGGCTAGACTAAATTTGACAACGCTATTTCGAGGAAAGTATCGCCACAATCACTCGTCAAACCATGTTTTATACGCCCGCACCATATATGGTGCATTCCAATTGTTGAACATGAACGCTTACTCTCATTTAGAAATTCACATCTTGACTATGGGGCGCCGCGCAAGTTTCGAACGGTCAAAGCGTCTGGCGGACCAAGCTGCTCGGGAAAAGGGGTTAAGCCGAATTCGGTTAACTCTTCGGCATTACTATGAGGGCGACGCATCGCCCTTCCAATCATGGCTGTAGGGGCGACGCCCATGCGTCGCCCCTATCGAAGCGGTTGTTTTGATCACGGCTTCTATGTGCCAGCAGAAGCCGAGGAGCAAGCTGAAAGAAACCTTGCCCGAATCGCTTACTTCAAGGATGCGCCACTAGTCGCGACGGACTTGCCACTCGACTCGTAGTTTCGAACATAAACATTCGTGCCCAGCGGTTTCAGGCGAACACCGGAATTCGAGTAGAGCTGGCTGCGCAGACCGTCGGTGACGTCCGAGGCACCGGAAGGATTGATTGCCTTCACCTTCTCGTGGGCTTTTTCGATGGCGCGCTCCGCCTGAGCATTCGCCGCATTTGTTACGGATTCTTCCACTCCATAGGGGAGTATTCCCACACGTTCGCCCGCCAAATCAAAGCCAAACCAGGAGCTATTTTCCTTGAGCTGCTCAATCTTGAGTTTAGCGTTCTCTTTCACCCGCACAGCATATTCTTGAGCGGCGTGCGTAATTTGATTTTTTTGCCGTTCGGCAGCCTGGGCCTGTAGTTCAACCCGTTTGTGCCCTACATCGGCGAGAGACTGACTAAGTTTGCTTCGTCCAGCTTGCTCGGCAGAATCGGCCTTAGTGGGTACCGAGCCGGACAGTGTACGAAGAGCAACTTTACACAGCTCTTTTGTCTTGGCATCAGGATACATCTCGAGACACAGCTCGTACTCAGTCACAGCTAATCCGCTCTTTCCAAGATTCATATAGGTACTGCCAAGCGCATAGTGAGGAGCATAATTCTTCGGCTCGGCACATGCAGCGTCGACGAATGCATCCGCCGCGGCTTGGTATTGACCTTTACTGTAGAGGGAGACCCCCCTCTCAAAGTCTTGAGAAGCAAAACACGGGAGCGTGCCGGCAAAGAGCCCTGCTACGACGGCCACCCATAGAGTTGCTTTCGAACCCAAACTCAGGTTTTTCATGACTCCAGCCCCTTTCCGACTTCGTTAACTCGGCACACCTACGTTTCCCTGATCCAATTGTGATTTTAACCCCTTAAAGATATGAATATTGATCCTGGTTGTCAATAGGGACAATACGTCCACTCAAGTCACCTGAGCATGCTCCAGTCTGAAATCGACTATAAGGGCTTCACGGTCTCCCAACACTGTGGCGCAAAAGCTAGCGTCGTGGGTTTTCACCCACGATAGAAAAATGCTCGCAAAAATCTTCAATCTAATCGCTCTATTTCTGTGCTTCGTTGAGTGGCAGAAAGAAAATCGAAACTAGCCCGGGAATCGACGCAAGAAAGCTCACGAGAAAAAATTTTTCGTACCCAAGACTGTCGGCTAAGCGCCCGCTGATGTATCCAGGCAGCATGACACCCAACGCCATTATGGCTGTGGCAATGGCATAGTGGGCAGCCTTGTGTTCCGACTTGACGGTTCTCAGGAGAAAGACGGTATAAGCCGCAGTCCCAAGACCGTAGGAGAACTGCTCGACCGAGTTGACAGATATCGTTGCAAGCAGTTTCCCATCGAACCAACGCAAAACATCAGGATTGTTGAAAATCGTGCCGGCTGCCTTCGTGATTTCGAAACCGCCGATTACAACAGGTCCTTCCGGTCGAGCGGCAGCCAATACCCAATACAGAATGATAGCGCCGTTCTGGATCAAAGCTGTCGGAAGCAAACACTTGCGTAGTCCAAAACGCGAAACAAGCACACCACCAATGATACCACCAGCCAGAAGGAACAAGACCCCTACGGTACCGTATACGATGCCCACATCTGCAGTAGATATAGCCATTCCGCCCTTCTTAACTTCGTCCAAGAGGAACGGCTGGGCCATCTTGAGCATCAAAGCGTCACCTGCTCGAAATATAAAGATGTAGACTATGATCGCTACAATCCCGGGTTGACTCAGCCATGAAAGGAATACCTGTATAAACGTAGAGGGTGTCAAGACTGGCTGTACCTTTCTGCTTCGCTGTTCTTCCGGGCGAGCCGCGAAGGAGCTATCAGAACCGCCTGTGGTACTTTTGGAACCACCGGCGGTGCTTACGCCTTCGCGTGCGAGCAGCCTATCCGGCTCATCGTCGGATATCCCGAAAGACGGCTCAGGAAGGACAAGCGCGTGAAAGGCGGCACAAGCCAATAGAAGCACTGCACACACACCGAACGAGACAGCCCACCCGCCCTTCACACCTAGTTCGGTCGTCTCGGCAAGCTTTCCCGCCACAAAAACAAGACCGCCGGATCCCAACAACCACGCCACTTTGTAGGCAGCGTTGCGGACTCCGACATAGAACGCCTGTTGGCTTTTGTCCAGTACATCCAGGTAGTAGCCATCAATAGCGATATCATGCGTAGCCGACGCCAATGCCATCGCGAAGAAAATTACGACGGTGGCGAACAATCCATCCGGCAGAAAAATCGTCCCCACCAACAACAAAGCGATCACCCCCAGAACGGCTTGCGATACCAGCAGCCATTTGCGCTTGGTGCTGTACACATCCACAAATGGGGACCAGATGAACTTCAGAGTCCAGGGCAGATAGAGAAAGCTCGTCGCCTCTCCGATAAAGGTATTGGTCGCGCCAACATTCTTATAGAAGACGACCGACATTAGATTGACAATCGTGTACGGCAGGCCCTCCGCAAAATACAACGTCGGTATAAATATGGAAGGCTTGAGTTTCGACGTCTTCAAATCAACCTCACAAATGCCGTACCAGAGCCAAATTGTAAGCTATCGCCATAAAGATGACCAATTTCATTGTGCGGTATATCCAATTCCATGCAAGCAATATGGGTTTTGATATATGCTTATCGCATTGCGTTGTTCTCATGTCAGTTGAGGCTTCTCTTCATGCAACCGTCATTGCGATAAGGTATCGAAATTATGACCACATTACGATCTGTCAGGCTGATGCATATCGCTTATATAGCGATGTATCTTTCCATCACACTGGCAGCCTTCACCGCTGCTAACGCAGCGACTCACGCGACCCACTGGACCAGCCCCTCGACACCGGCGCCATTCACTTCAACACAGACGCCGTCAACCGGCACCTACGCAAAAGCGACGTCGTCGACATCGCCTGCGAAGCAAACGCAGACGACCAGCACCGCAAGGGAAGATGATGATGACGATGATGATAAAGAAAAAGACGGAAAGACAGATCGATCGAATTCTGCAACTGACAAATCCGGTGGAACGCATAACTCTTCGAAGACGTCTGAGGGCGCAGACTCTGAAACGTGGAAGAAAGATTCACACCGAACTGGCTCGAAAAACGGACTTCCAGATTCTTTTTACACCAACACCAATTACAATCGCAAGATTTTAGAGAAGCTAGACAAAATAGTAAGCAAGCGGCTCTACAGCAAGACGCTCTCCGACACTGTCTGGAAGGATGCGATCATAAAACAACAGAATGAAATCCTCAAAAGCAAAAATCTGAAGGAACTTCATACGAGTATAGGCGCTGCAATGACGGAGCTCAAATCCAGTCACTGCAACTTCGTGACTACCAACGATGAAATGTATCACTTTCTCCACTCACTGTTTGCCGATTTCAATAAAAAGGTGGACCGCGGAAAGACAGACTATGTAGGCTTTGCAACGGGTGGCAAGCCGTTCGCCGAAAATCAGGTCCGTTACGTGCTTGACGGCAGTCCCGCTGCTAAGGCGGGTCTGGAGATAGGCGATCGGATCGTCAAAGTCGAAGGCTTGAGCTACATCGGCTACTCCCACTTCCTCGGCATGTCAGGCAAAGTAGTATCCATCGAAGTCGAGCGCAAAGGCACGACCAGGACCATAACTCTCAAGCCGGAGAAGACTGAGCTGTACGCTGCATACGTCAAAGCAATGCACAACAGCGTGCGCATCGAGCAAGTGGACGGGAAAAAAATCGGCTACGTTCATGTATGGTGCGGAGGGGGCAGAAGTCATAATGCACTGGAAGAGATTATGGAGGACAAGCTAGCCGAGACGGACGGTCTGATCCTCGATATCAGAGATGGCTACGGCGGCAACAGCCTGACCGATCTGGACAGGTTTTATCGAACCAAGCTGGGGTTTCCCGACTTTGTCACCGTCGATCGCAAAGGCAAGAAAAATGTAGGTCGCGAATACTATGAAAAGCCAATGGTTGCCATCATTAACGGTGGCAGCCGGAGCGGCAAAGAGCTCGTTGCATTCAGCCTAAAACGCACGGGTCGCGCGAAGCTGGTAGGTACCACCACTGCTGGTGCGGTATTGGCCGGTAGCTTGCAACCGATTGATGACAAATCGTCGGTGTATATCGCAGTACTCGACGGTACTGTTGATGGTGTCAGACTCGAAGGCACCGGTGTGGCTCCGGACATAGAAGTCGATAATACCAGTCACGATAAAATCGGATACGATCAACAATTCTCCGCAGCCCAGAACACGCTCATCGACCTGATCAAGGCAGGGGCCAAAGGCTGAGGATGCCTGCCGAATCTGAGATTGCGAGCCTGATAGGAACGAGTTAAAATCGGAGTGTTAGTTAGCCGTTGATTCGTCTTGTCGTCATATGTCAGAGACAAATCCCGATTGCATAAAGAATTTCCGAACCGTTACGGATTGGCTCTATCGAGGCGGTCAGCCTGAGGTTGACGAGCTGGCTTATTTAGAAGAGCTCGGTATCAAGACAATCGTATGCTTGAGGTGGAATTCGTCTGCAATCGCGAAGCATCGAACCAGGGCACAGGAACTCGGTTTTAACTTCATTTACTTTCCACTCACCTACTGGATTTTGCCAAAGAAGCATGAGATCGAGCGATTCTTCGAGATCGTCGACGACGAATCTCTGCGCCCCATTTTTCTCCATTGCAAACACGGCGCCGATCGCACTGGGATGCTGATCGCCTTTTACCGCATCGCTCGCGAAGGCTGGAGCGCCGACGACGCCTACAGGGAGATGAAAGAGGCAGGGTTCCACAAAATTCGTATGCGTCACTTCAAGTGGGCTGTCTACTCATTCGCCAAGAAGGGTTATTTCCACCGCAGTAACACTTAAATCTCGCCGATGACTAAACTCAACAGCAGGTTTCGTTTATTAAGCATTGAGCAGCCGGGTATAGATCATTCAGGCTCGTCGTGAAGCAGTGAGATTTATGGGAAAGGCACGCAATCGTTTCGCTCTCCATATCTGATCACTGGATTTCTCTGCCCAGGTGGATGTGTGCTCAGTCCAATCGGGGCAATTCCGAATCAAGCGCAAATCAAGCAACCACCGAATCACCTAGAAAGGAGTTCGGCACATCAGTGCCACCACCTGCGATATCTACCTCCAGTGGCACCGGTAGTCCGGACGATGCTTCGTCCGGCAAAAACGAATCAAAAGAGGTGGCCTGGTCATTCCTGACTCCAGAGACTGCGCCTATCGAATCCGGACAGTACTCATCATCACCATCAATCAAGATGGCGCCGTCCTGAAAACGCAAGTAGTGAAAACAAGCGGCAGTGCAACACTCGATTAGAGTGCCGTACAGGCAGTCGGAAAGGCGAAGTATGCTCCCCTGCCGAAGTGGTACAAGGGGAAGGAGCTCCGGTTTTCAATTGATATGGCTAAGCTCCCTTCAAGTAACAGCAAGTTCAATCGGGCAAACGCTTCAGGCGGCTAACCAGGTCAACACACCGCAAGCCAATCTATGTGGATGGCCGCAAGT
Organism: uncultured Candidatus Obscuribacterales bacterium; assembly: GCA_964541355.1. Taxonomy (GTDB): domain Bacteria; phylum Cyanobacteriota; class Vampirovibrionia; order Obscuribacterales; family Obscuribacteraceae; genus JADYXR01. Next base: position 193 of record CAZISK010000083.1, on the reverse strand, counting down.
AAAGTGAATGCAACCGCGATTTTTTCCTATTCTGGCTCACGAACATTAAATGAGCTGTCGCAAAAGCCAGTCGCCGGTCGACGGATGCAGTAAAATTTAGGGTGCTGGAAGGCACAAGGTTGCCATTTGCTGAGGCAATTGCACCTTTTAAAAGAGAGCTTGGCGAACGCAGCTGAGTAATCTCTAAATCGGT
>CAZISK010000082.1:0-14705 GCA_964541355.1 uncultured Candidatus Obscuribacterales bacterium | reverse complement strand
ATGTCTCAATCTACTGAAGCTGCCGACGCGGTCAAGGAAAAGGCTGAATCGGCTCCCGAAATAAAACTCGACGCCAAAGAAGCGCTAAAGCTCGCTATCAAAGAGGAGAAGGATAAGAATTACTCGGAGGCCCTCGAGCATTACAATGCCGCGCTTGTTTCGAGGAAAACGGTAAAAGCCTTGCATGGCAGAGGCCGTGTACTTACTAAGTTGCAGCGATTCGATGATGCGCTTAAGGATCTCGAACTCGCTTCTAAGATTTCACCCACTAATCAGGACGTGATTATAGACCTGGCCGCTGTCAAATATTTGCTCAATGACTTTGCCGGCGCGGTCGATGACTACAATCGCATTTTGGCGGTCAAACCTGAGGATCCGGACGCGCTCTACGGGCGAGGAATCAGTTTGTCCGGCTTAAAGGACAACAGTGCCGCCATCAAAGACTTTGAGCAGGTGGTGAAACTCAGACCTGCTTACTGGCGTGCATACAGACAGATGTGCACGACCTACATGGAAATGGGTCAAAACGATAAGGCTGAGGCCGCCATAACCGTTGCATTAACCGCCTGTGGTGAAGATCCCGATCTGTTCTTCTCGAGGGGTCTTGCTCGTTACCGTATGGGACATAACGTCGATGGTCTGGAGGATTACAATCGCGCAATCAAACTCGATCCAAAAAGGAAAGAGTTCTACAACGATCGTGGTTACGTTCTAATGCAGCTGGGCAAGAACGACGAGGCCGCGGGCGATTTTCAGAAGGCCCTGGAGATCGATCCCGACTATACGTTGGCCAGTGAGAACCTGTCCAAGGTTCAAACCAAGCACGAAAAATAGTCCGACAAGCGGTCAAGTAATGGTCAGATGCTGCATATACTCACTTGTATGTTAATACTGAGGAGTATGTTTCTATGTTTCCCGAAATCGGCGATTTAAATTCAATTCGCTCAAATCCCAGTAATAGTGGCGATTGCCAGGATGGCGGACTGTTCGCGCAATGCTTTCCCTTTCAGGAGCAGCCTATGGCTGGCGGCGACCAAATGCCGCTCCTCGACCGACAACAGCAGGGTGTTGTCGATGGCTTTGCCGGACTTCCAGCCGATCAAGCCGGTACCAGGCTCAGGCAGTATCTTCAGTCTCGAGTCGCTGCCAATCCCGGTGCATCCGCGGAACAGGTGGTCCAGAGAGAGCTCGATCAACTAAATCCACATCTGGCACAGACCCGAGGGCAGTTCTATTTCCATGTCGGTATGGTCAAGGGACGTCTGACAATAGCGGACGTTCAAGGCCGTGTCAGGGTTCAACTGAAGCGCTGATTGTACGCACATCCGCTGGTGCTAAGGGTACCAGCGCTCCTTGCCGGGTTCGGAATGTTTCAGGTGAAAACGACCATCGGACGTCGTGAGCCCGATCTTGTAGCCGCCGTTGACTCCATCGAGCGCGTCGCCGACGTTGATTATGAATTGAAAGTGCGATGTGCCATTCTTGGTGGCATCGTTAACTATCTTTCGATATTCGTCAATCGATGTTGAGTGCGGTCGCGCAGCGCTCCGCAAGCTGTTTTAATCTTTGTCGTTCTTTACGGTCGCCATCATATGTGGTGACTATTCTTTCGCCGTTCAACAGTTTTTTACCGTCTGTTGTCACTACATCTAGCTGGGCGATCTCCCCGTCGTCAGTCAGTTTGACGCGTAGCGGGCTACGACCGTTGGTAAGCTGTTGATTGATTTTGCCAACTATTTCGCTGTTGCTGAAGCCATGACTTCTCAGACCCATGAATGTCTCACTCAACTCCGAGTTACGTGGAAATGAAGGTCTTCCTGGATCGTGCGGCTCACCGTTTATCATCGCGTCCGAAATGTAACGCACCTTGTCGGACAGCGGGAGCCGCCTGGTGAAATTGTCGACAGCCTGTTGCATGTCCTGTTGATCCGTCTGTTTGTTTTGGGCTCCGGCCTGGTCCGGCTTGTCTGCCGGTGCTTCGATGTATGCACTGAAGTCCGGACCTGGAGCGCTATCTTGCTCTATTTCACGGAGAAATTGGTCGTAAGAAAACTGCTCGACGCTCATGAAGAGACCTCCAAAACGAGAATTTAACAGGTCTTCAATCTGGGGGGTAACCTGAAGACCAACACCTGCTGTGTACCAAGGCAACCGAAGCGCGAATTCGAACTTTGTGCATCTTACGAGCGATGGATGTCAATTGGATTGCAGCACTAGAAGCGAGTTGACCCGCATTTGGTAGGACCAGGTAATGTCAAGCAGGTATATTCAATCTGTAATCCTGAATTCGGGATATGTCTTAGTCAATTACTATCGTTATTCGTTATGAAGCTGGAAAACATCGGTGCAATTAAGCAATTCATGCTGCCTGATAAATGGAGCGAACAAAGGGCCGGCACCGCTCTTGGTGTTCGCTGGGAGAAGATCTTCTCGCCCTACGAGGCAGCCGGTGTCGAGATTGTCGTCTCATATAGAGGCGTTCCTCTCGACGACGCTTCGCGCAAGGTACTCTCTTTTCTTTTGAAACAAGGGGAGAAAGACGAGTTGCTGCCTGAAGAAATTCTCGCGCTTCGCACCGTTATGGGTGTTGCCACCATTGGCGATAATCAGTATACGAACCCGCATCCAAAGGACAGCATAGACGGACCGGAATTCGATTTAGAGACTATAAGCGTGAAGCCGATCTCCGCCAAAATGGTATTGTTCGTCGAAGGTAGGTTGAAGAACCGCAGACGGCACGCCGGTATTTTGTATCAGCCAGGCTCGGAAGGAAGAGTTGTCGAAGAGCTGTTCTTACAGGTTCCGGACGAGGAATCTTGGCTGAGATATCGACCAGTGTTTGATGTCGTATTGCAGTCTATTGTCTGGCGCTGACCACCGGCTTTGCTACTATATATGGTGTGCTACCGGGCTCAAGTACCGATCAGCAATCTGGCATGCAATTCGCCCATTGTGTCCGATGACGCGGTATTTCGAATGTGAGCGGCTTTAGTCCACAACGATTGAGTAACTATGAGTTACAGAAAGAGTTTATCTCCAGAGTGCCTGCGAATCAGTCAAACTTTGTTCATCACGCGAACAGATGACGGACAAATAACCGACGGGAAGGACAATATTTTGGATTTTGACACCTTTGACATGTTACGGGTGTAGAGACGGTTCGTTGATCTGACTGAGACTGTTTTACAATATGGATGAAAGAGGAGACTGCTTTTGGTCGCGAGCAATCTGGACGATACAGCCCCGAAGAAAAAGCTCTGTATAGCTTGTAAACAGGAGTTTTCAGGCGACGAAGTAACGTGCCCAAATGACGGCACTACTTTGACGCCGCTAACAATGGAAAACTCCATAGGAAGCACGATTGGGGACAAATACGAGATTCTGGCTGTGATCGGCGGGGGTGCGATGGGTCTGGTCTATAAAGCCAGGCACACGCTGATGAAACGTGTCGTTGCCGTGAAGATGCTGCACCCCAACATGTTGCCTGACGCAGGCACAATCATGCGCTTCAAGAAGGAAGCCGAAGCGCTGAGCTGCTTGAATCATCCGAACATCCTTACCGTATTCGATTTCGGGATCTCGACTCAAGGACAACCTTACCTGGTTACCGACTATCTTGAAGGACAGACGCTTGCAGAGCTGCTCGAGCAGAGTCCAATCGTTCCCTGGCAGCGAACTGTCAACATTTTCATGCAGGTCTGCTCGGCGCTGGCTCATGCGCACAAGAACGGTGTGATTCACAGGGATATCAAGCCCAGCAACATAATGTTGACAGAATTCGAAGATCAAACCGACTTCATTAAAATACTTGACTTCGGTATTGCGAAAGTTATCACCGAAGAGACCGAAAATTCTTCTCAGTTGACTCGCACCGGCGAAGTCTTTGGCAGCCCGCTCTATATGAGTCCGGAGCAGTGCCGAGGTAAGTCGCTTGATGCTCGATCGGATATATATTCTCTCGGCTGCGTGATGTTCCGCACTTTGACAGGACAGCCGGCCTTTTTCGGTCAGGATCTCGTCGAATGTCTTTATAAGCATGTCAATGAACCGGCGCCCTCTCTCAATGAAGTCGCACCGGAGGCAAATATTCCGGCGGATCTTGAAGCAATAGTCCTCAAGAGTCTAAATAAGGATCCGCTCGCCCGATACCAATCCATGGGAGAACTTCGCGAAGCACTGGGCACCGTAGCTGGTGTCACTGGTACCGGTACCGGCTTGTACCCTGGCCAAAGCACAATGACTGTTCCGACTGCATTTCAAGAGGTCTCGTACGCTTCCTTGCCGATTGACGGGACTGCCACCGGCACTGGTGCGCCGATCAGCCAGTCCTCCATTGGCGCTCTCGAGTCTACGGATCCGGAGCCCGGTGCGCTGCCAGCGGAATCGGGGATGTCTCAAACTGCGCCGCCACGCGCAATCAGCACTGCAGATAGTACCATATTGCCGCGCGCGTCGAGTTCAGCGACAGATTCAATTTTCAAAGATAAAAAAACGGTCGTCGCTCTGGCAGTGTTGTTGTTGCTCGTCGTCGTCGTACCTCTTACTTCGAACATGTTCAAGAAAGGTGAAGATCAGTCCACCGGAACACCGACTGCAACCGATGATGCTTCCGCGATACAGGTACCACCCAAGTCTGCCGACCCATACGCTAACAAACTCGAGGAAGGCATCTACGAGTATGAGCTGGGCGATTACGACGAAGCGCAAGACATACTTAACAATGCTATAAGGGTTGGTCAACAGGAAGGCGCCCCTAAGGATAAGATTGCCGAGGCGCTGCACTATATGGTCAACGCCTGCATTGGAGCCGGTGAACCGACAGAGGCCGAGGCATTCGTCAGAGAGCTTGAACACGAAGCAAAAGTCGACGGCAAAGGCGGACCGCCGACCTCCGTACTGCAAGCTAAGGCTTATCAGGATCGCGCCGCTTTATTGATGACATCGAATACGGACAAAGACGATGATCAAGCTAGAAAGCTTCTGAATGCGTCCCTGAAATATCTCTCCACTCAGAAGGGAGTCGGAACGGAGACCATGCGTGCTTGTTCACGTCTGGGGTTGCTCGAGGTCAGGGATGGAAATTTGGACGCTGCGCAGACACGCATGAAGCAGGCCGTCGCTATCGCCGAAACCGATCCTTCGGTCCGGCAACTTGATGTGGCTTTACGCCTTGATCAGCTCGCCGATGCGTATGTCCTCTTGGGCGGACATGCCAGATCCGGAGGCGGTAAATTCTTCACGGAAGCAGAGAATTTGTACTATCGAGCCATGCAACTGCGCATCACCAATCTGAAGAGTCGTACACATCCAGCGCTGGCTCAGAGTTTTCAGCGCATAGGCATTATGTTCTTTATCAGGGATGATTACGATAAGGCTTTGACCGAATTCGAAAAAGCGCTCGACATCAGACAGAAGCAGAACAAACCGTTCCAGATCGCTTCGGTTCAGCGCAATATCGCATTCTGTTATGCAGAGATGGGAGATATTGCTCGTGCTGATGCCACGTTCAAACAATCGATCGCTACTGCCAAGAAATCCGACTCTGACATTGGGTTGAAAGTTAAGGAGTGGCAGCGTGATTATGACGGACTGAAGTCACACATCAGGAAGCACAGATAGAGCGGTTTGTATGAGTCGCGTATAATCAAGACTGTGTTGTCTCGCAGAGTTTTCGTAGATTCACCACGTAAATAGAAGATCGCATATCGACCAGTGTTGTTGGCCTTACTAATATGTTCGTGGCGACGTTGGCGTTGGGTTCGTCACAGTGTCGGTGGGTGGCAGCTATGCTTGAAACTATTGTGCGGAGTTCCGAGCCGCAGAAAGTATGTAATGCGACGAAGGATGAGCCTCATTTGAAGAAGCTTCAGGAGGATGGCATTCTTTGCAATCTTCGCAGAGAAGAGACTAAAGAGGAAAAAGATAAGGGAGCAACTCCAGATCCTGTTGTCGACTTTGGAAAAAAACACGCGGTAGATGTCACCACCAGTAATGGCAAATATGTTTACTCGTTAAAAGTAAACGGTGCCGACAAGGAGCTTTTCAAAACAGATGCTACAAAGAAGGGATTGGATGAGGCAGCTAAGGAACTCGCCAAGCTCATTGAGAAAAAGCAGAAGGATCTCGAGACCAATTTTAAAACAGAGTTCAGTACCGACGGCGAAGACGTGATCAAACAATGGGTGGAGAAGCCCGACTGCTCCTGGGAACGCGGACCGATGGTGAAAGCTCGAGGCCCTCGTTTAGCTGAGCTGTACGGAATCGAAGCCGCATTGAATAAGGCTCAGCCAAGTCACCTGGATCAAAAGGGGACTAAGGGTCTAAAATTCTACTTCTTGACCGACACGTATTATAAAAACGATCCGGCGCTTGCCTATTTCATCCGCGAAGATAAAGATAAAAGACCGGCGATCTATTTCGATCCGAATGGAACCGCCAATAAGCCGATCACTGAGGCGGATGCGAAGCGCTCAGGCAAGAATTACTTGAACAGCATCGAAGCTCTCACTCAACACGAGATCTTTCATAACGCCCAATACAACATGGGTTGGGACACCTATGCTACGAAAGAGCGGTTTGCCAAAATGATTGGTTGGTTGCCATATGAAGATCCGACATCGCACGAGACAAAATGGATCTTCAAAGGAAAGAAGGATGATCTGTATCGACGAGAGCAGGACAACTGTAAGGACCCAATCAAGTGGTGCGCTTGTCACAGCTCCGGGCAACTGGTCAACAATAAAGGAAAGGATGTAGACAAGGTCAAGGATGCGCAACAGTTCACTCGCGACGAGATTACAAATCTCGCCCTGATACGACCTTCGACCTGGTACTTCGTCAATCCAGTCGAGATGTTCGCAGAAGGTGGCATGAAGTATCGACTAAACGAGGAGACAAGAGCGGAGCTGCTGACCGAAAGTCCCAAATTGTACGATGCCGTAAAAATTCACGACCAGGAAGAGATCGATAAGTATCGTGGAGTCGACAGTCAAGCGCGCTCTAACTGTATAAGAATGCCCGATGGTACGATTGGAAAGAACAGTGCTGAAAACGTAAAGACCGTTCAAGACTTCGAAACCAAAGTAAAAGCGAAGGCTGCGGAGCAAGAAAAACTAAAGGCGAAGCAAGCGGAAAAGAAGTAATCGAGGTAGACTGACTACAGCGGACAAGAAGCACCCTGGGTAACATGACTAACTACGATTCGAACAGCTCCGAAATTGTCGGCGGCGTAAATACCCGTAAGCACTGGCATCCGGACGACGGATGGATGGGGCTGGTGCCTGGGAGGAGTTCGATCGACGATGCCAAGAAAAAACTTGGTCCTTCCCGAGAATCAGAAATGGCAAATGGTTGGTCCTATGATTTTCATGAAGGCTGTATTCGCATTTCTGTTATTGCAGGTGAGCAACCATTAATATCGAAGATATGGGTGTCTCGCGATCTAGCGGATCCGCGATACATGCCTCGCAATTTCGAAGAGGCTTGTTCCGTTTTTGGACCGATGTCTGCTACCGCCCGTGGTGAACTGAGCGAAGTTTTTTTCGAGGCACCGGGAGTTCGTCTTGCAATTCTGTCCGGGACGGACCCAGAATCGGTGCTCTGGATGGAGCTTTATCGCCCCTAGAGAGCAACAATTCAAAAGTGATTCGACCTCCTACTTCTTGGTGAAGACCAGGCAATAGCTGTGGTCGTAGCCGTAGCCGTACCCGCCCTCCCAGTTGACTACGATCTCGCCTGCAAAATTGAGCACGCCGGAAAGTTCGCGGGCAATGTCCCAGGCCAGTGTCGTTATGATGCCCTCTTCGTGCTTGAGATTCGACACTTCGACGACTACGTTGCCGGCAGGCTTTAACTTGTGGTTGAGCTGTCGATAAAGGTCACGTATCTGATCTAGATATTCCTGGTAGCCATTCCCTTCTGTCGTGTATGCAGTGAACGGATTTTCTTTGTGATGTTTTCCCATGTAGGGCGGCGATGTGATTGAAAAATCAATCGGAGGCAGCTCTATTTCTGCGAGTTTTGTCGAGTCACCATTGATAGCCCGCTGAGGATGCGCGAGAATTGATTGAGCGTATTTCCACCGTCTTTCGTCATATTCGACTCCGAAGCCCGTTCTGTTCAGCCGCTCCGCGACGACCAACGTTGTTCCGAAGCCCATGAAAGGATCGAACACTACGTCGCCTTCCTTAGTGAATAAGTTGAGAAAATACTCGACCAGGGCCTCCGCAAAACGCACGTCGTCTTTGCGGAGCTCATCCGGCAACACTCTGGTCTGCTCGTTTTTCAGCGAAATTACTGTTTTATTTACCATTTATTCCAGAGGCGCGAATTCGTCCTTCACCTCTTCTGTATTTTCGATGTCCTCTTCGGAAGTTGTAGACGAACTACCGGAGTCGTCATCATCTTCGTCGTCATCTTCATCGTTATCTTCTTCTTCTTCTTCTTCTTCCTGTCCAGACGTTCGGAATTCTACTTCGAGCGCTGCCTGACCTCGGTGCTCGGCGACCTCTTTCGCGTCAACATCCACTATCTCCTGGCCATTGTCAGAGCGAATGGTGGAGGTCTCATCGACGACCTCGGTTACCTCCTCGACAGTTTGTGCACTGGATTTCTCCAGGAAGCCTTCCGATACGGCTTCGGAAATCGCTTGTGTCGAGGGGATATTGATGACATCGATCTCGCAGTACGGCATGGCGTTGATGACCATATCCATCTCCTCCTCGGTGACACCGACGTCGGAGATCGCTACTCTGGACAGGTTCGGCATCTCTTTGAGCGCGACAAGATCGAGATAACGCACTTGCGTGCCTATCATACTCAGATGCTCGAGCAAAGGCAAAGTGGCCAGGAGCGGAAGAACTTTCGCCGTTACCTGGGTTCCGTTGAGATTGAGATGTCTCAATCGAGTAAGTTTTCTCAGCGATGGAATGGCATGATCATCGATCAAGGTGCCTTCCAGGTTGAGCTCGTGCAGCTGTATAAGCTCTGATAGAAACTCCGCACCTTTGCTGGTGATGTCGGTGCAAGAAAGATCCAACACCTCCAATCCGACCAGATCGCTAAGATGCTCGGCTCCGAGATCAGTTATGAGTGTCGACCCCAGGCGCAGTGCGCGAATCGTCTTCAACCCTCTCAGATGGGTGAGACCGGCGTCGCCCAATCTGCTGTTGTTGAGGTTGAGCCATCGCAATGAAGACAGCAGTCTCAAACAGACAAGTCCGGCGTCCTGGAAGCGAATGCAGTTTTCCAGGTCGATCGATTTGAGATTGGTTAAATTACTTATGGATGCCAATCCAATATCGGTGACTTCCGTATTAGAGAGATTGATCATTTGAAGTCTATTCAGTTTACCAATGTGGGTTAAACCCAGATCGGTAATTTGCGTTCCGCAAAGGTTCAACTCCTTCAGTTTTGAGAAATTTGAGAGGATCAATAGAGTCCTGTCCGTCACCTTCGAGCGCGAGAAATCTAGAGACCTGACCGAAGTCAATCGGGCCGCGTAAGCCACACCGTCGTCGGTGACATTTCCGAGTCTCAGGTTGCGCAACTTGGTCAGATTTTGCAAGTTCCTCAAGTCGTCATCTTTCAGGCTCTGCGGAAACTCGACATATCGGAGTTCTTTCAGATCGCTTATGTGTTCAAGCGCTTTATTGGTCAACCGTCCACCGGCCATGCCGAGGAAGCTCACGCGTGGTAGACTCTTAATGTGCGCGATGCCATCATCGGTGGTGCCACTCATAGAGACATCCAGTTCGATGAGATTCTTGAGCGGCGTCATCGACTCCAATGTTTTATCGCCCAGTTCCTCGCTGCACTTGATGCTGATTGATTCAAGACTGGTGAGATTCCGCAGTCCATGAACATCTTCATCGCGGCAGGTAATATTTGATATGTCGAGCTTGGTCAAGGAAGGTAAATTGTCGAATTCGAGATACTCTCCTTCGTATCTGATGGACAGCTCTTTCAGTAACGGGAGATCTCGTACTGAGAATTTGATTCTCTTCTTGTGTTCGGCGAACTCTGGATCAGGTTCGACCATCACGCCTCCGAGGCTGAGCTTTTCGAGGTTCTGGAGGTCGCTCAATAGTGTTGTGCTGTCGCCTCTGACCAGCAATGTCCGAAGCGTCAGATCGCGCAGATTGGCGAGCTTCGAAACATAAATCAAACAGTCATCACCAATCTCTTCGGCGCGTATGACCAGGCGTTCGAGCTTGCTGAGTTGGCGCAGATGCGACAACCCGATCTCGGAAATGCCGTCAATCCGCAGCACAAGACTGCTGAGATCAGGGAAGTACCTCAAGCAAGAAAGACCTTTATCGGAAACATCGGCAAAGACAATATAAAGTTCTTGCAGCCCGCTGTCGGTGTTGAATTCGAGCAGCGCATCATCGCTGATACCAGTCCCTTCGAGTAGCAAGCTCTTCAGGCTGCTGATCCTGCTCAGGCTGCCCAGTCCGGCACCGACTCCAGAAAAACGGCAATGCGAGATGCGAACGTCTCGTAGGGTGACAAGCACCGAGAGATCTTCCAGAGCACCATTTTCGATATCACATGCGGTGAGTTGAAGATTTCGAAGATGAGGAAATCGATAAAGCTCTTTAAACGAGTACTGCGGCAGATTGAGTCCGCCCAATCGCAACTCTCTGAGACCGCTCAAGTGGCTGAGCTCGAGCCAATCACCATCGCTTATCTCCTCTCCGATAAAATCCAGCGACTGGATATCGTCGGGTTTCAACTGCGCCAGATGGGAAAATGGACTGTCTTCAGCAAGTTCAAGCCGAACGAAATCTCGTCTCGAGACTTGAACCATGCCGCGAGCGTCGCCGGCGTTCTTCCATTCCCGCATCCCGCCATCGGCGGATTCTGCGATCCAGACCGTGCCGATTGAACGGTCATCGGGAAATCTGATGGTGCGCAGCTTTCGAGATATAACGTGACAGCGAGGCAGGGCCCGAATCAGTTCGTTGATACCAACCTCGGTTACATTGGTGCCGTCGAGATAGAGGTTGCGCAATCCTCGAAGCTGTTTCAGAAAATCCAGCCCTTCGTCTGTAATCGCAGTGCCGCCCAGATCGAGCGTATGAAGGTTGACCAAATTACTGATGTAGTACAGACCACGATCGGTTACGGGACTCTTCGGGAGAGTCAGATAACGCAAACCGGTCAGACCTTGAATGTAGGATAGCTCCAGATCCTGCATCGGTCGCTGGCGAAAGTCAAGAGATGCCAGGTCGCCTGGATTGAGCATTCCGAAGCTACTAACCTCGCAATGGGGCGAAACCAGGAGGTGCAGGTAGCCTGAGAATGGCACGCTTACCTCGCCGTAGGCCTCGCCGATCTGGCGCTCCCACCATTTGCTCTGGTCACTTTCTTGATAAATAAGGTAAAGCCCACCTAGCGAACTTTCGGTGGGAAAAACAATTGTCCTCTCAAGTACAGTCACTGCTCTCTCTCTTCTCGATTGGTGTCATCTTGAATCGCCGAAACATCGGTCAGGCGGTCAGACTATTACCCTTCCGGTTTTGCAAACTTCGGAAGCTGCGGTTCCATAAGGATATGCCCAATATTAACCACAGGAACACCCAAATTGTTTTCCAGCTCCTGAGCGTACCTGTCAGCCAGTTCCGGGTCCGTCCCGGTTCCGATAAAAACTTTCATAAACGGGTGGACGCGTTTTATGTAAATCAGTCCGTCGACCAACGTCTCAGGAAGAATCTTGACAGTTAGGATCATGTCATGGTGTTGGAAACTTGGCGCGATCTGCTGAGAAACAACACGCTGGAGCAGCTCATACATGATGCCGCGCCTGGCCGACTCTTCTTCGGCGTGATAGAGAATGATCTCTTTAGGTCCGGGCTCCTCGCGCTCTAGTAGTCGAATAAGTGAGTGGGCCAGTTTCCTCGCTTTGGCTCCGGCCGTGCAAAGTACATAGGTGGGAAGGTCGTTGGGCAGCTCCGCTGCATTCGTAAACCTGCCAAGTCCCAATCTCAGGTCGGGCAGATGGCGCAGACGACTCTCCAGTAACCCCAGCCGGTAGAAACACATGACCAGAAGAATGGCGAGCAAAATCTGAATACCAAGAGGTCTGGCGTCGTGGCTGGACCAGATCAGGACTATCTCAGCTAAGACAAGAACAATAAGACCCAAAAGCGGAGGCAGTGGAATGGCTGCATGCTTGGTCTTGATGACAAGATTGGTCTTGAATGGCGCCCTTGCCACCTTAACCGGCATGCGGAAGCGCAACATAATCACGCCCATGCAGAACGATGCCATAACAGCAAGGAAGGCCATGCCGTATACCTGCCCAAGAGCTTCGACCTTCCCCGGCAAGACGAAGATCATCAGCGCTGTGACAGCCATGAATACGAGCACGATGTAGGGGTAGCCGTGCAACCACGGCACTTTGTGTTCCCAGCGCCGCAGTAAAAATCCCGGCAGGTTGCCCTGTTTTGCCATCGTGGTGCACAAGCCGATGCAGCCGACATATGCTGTGTTGACTGCGGCGAACAATGTCAGGCAAGCGTCGAAGACCAGTATCTGCAGCAGCGTTTGCCCGCCTTCCACGTACGCCAGCCCTGACAGGAGGTTGTCCTTGTAAACAATGAGCTGTTGTTGGTCCAACAAACCCAGACACAAAAACGACGTAATCGGCGCGGTCACTCCGACGAGGAGGACGATTGATAAATAGACTTTCTTGAGCGTTCTCCAGGTCGGCGTCCTCAGCTGTTCCACAATTTGGGCTGCAGATTCGAAGCCGGTAATACCAAGGAATGCGGCGGCACATCCGTAAAGCATGTTCATCGGACTGATGTTCGGAATGTCTCTGAAGACAAATGCAAAATCGATATGTTTTTGAAAAGCCAGAAAAAGTCCGTAGGCATCCAGGAACAACAGCAGCCCGAAGTGGCCGAGTGCGATGAAAAACACCAGAAAAGCTGGCTCCTTTATTCCCTTGATATTCGCCACCCCAAAGAGAACCACTGGAATGAGGGAAACCATAAGGATGTTGCTCGTCGACCAGTTCATCAAATTGTCGAAGGAATCGAGATAATAGGCTCCAGACAAGGCGCTTACAGCGGCGGTCGCTAGATATGAAAGGATAGTAAGCGCGCCGACGAACATGGCAAGCCGTCTTCCGACGGTTTGCAACACCATGATGTAAGCACCTCCGTTGAAGGGGCTCACCGAGCAGCCTTCTTCATAGGTAGACTTAAACAGCCACATCATCAGGCAGACAAACAAGATTACAAGCGGAGCGGCAAACCCGACTTTAGGCAAGATCACGCCGGTGCTGTAAAAGACCGACGTGCCAATGTCCGCTCCTACTATCCCGGCAGCCATCCACCAGTTGAGCAGCGCATCTTTATCATGCTGTGATCCGTTTGCCGAACCATGTTTAGCTTCAGCGACTATGACTGCTGGTGCTGGCTCCCTGGAAGTCCCAGGGCGCTGTGGTTCCTGATTGTGAGACGAAGACATTTAGTGAATCCTGGTGCCTAAAGCGAACGCTCCGACGTTATTCAGTGTATCTAATAGCCCAAATTCTTTTGTGACTATTTGTCTTATGTTGCGGACTGTGGTGTGAAAGATTCTCGTGCTCTGACAATCCGCCGGATTTTTATTTCGATACGGGGAAAAACGACATGCAAAGTTTTCTGTTGAAAATAGACGGTTGAGGCTTGGCAGGAGGCGGCTTTTGCTAAAGCCGGCCTTCAATGTTTGTTCTGTCTGGAAAAATACCCAATGATCGACTGGAGAAAAGTCTTTGTGAAATCGTGACGAAGCTTGATTTGACTCAACTTAGCATCGTCGTATCTGAAGTTCCGCATAATGAACGACAGCTAGTGACTAATGTCGATATAGATTGTTTGATCCGCTAACAATTTCTGCGTTTTTTATTAGTTTTACTAATACCGCAGCAGCTGGTCGATGCAAGCGAATCAGAATCGATGAGAGGCATTTTAGCGTTGTGTTTAGCGATTTTTTTGCAGCGGCTTGGCGCCGTTGTTTTGACCTTCTATATCGATCACTTCCGGAAATTCAACTTTGAATCGACTGCCGACCGAGTTCTCGCCTGACTCCAGACTGACAGTGGCCTGATGGAGCCTGGCTATTTCAGTGACGATTGATAGGCCCAGTCCGCTGCCGTCTTCGGCCATGCAGCTCGAGCTCGACACGCGATAAAAGCGCTCGAAGACTCTGGCGCGCTCGGATTCAGGGATTCCGACGCCGTTGTCTTCGACTATCAAAGAGACATTTTTGCCATGTTCAATTTTCAAACTGACGAAGCCGCCTGGTTTGTTGTATTTAATTGCATTCTCCAGAAGGTTGGTTATAAGCTCTTTCAAACTTATAGAGTCGCCCCGTATCCGTGTCGGCGCGTCCGGGGTGTTGAGATCTAGTTCGACCTTCCTCCTGAGCGCTTCCGGGACAACTTCGGTGGCTGCGTCTTCGGCGACGGCGTTTAAGTCGATGACGTTGAAGCCCTGCATTCCACTCTGCCCCTGCTCCGCGCGGGAGAGGCTGAGCAGCTGCTGAACGGTGCGAATAATCCGTTCCACGCCGTCCTTCATCTGATTGATCATGCCTTTGAATTCAGAATCTGAAGTTGTTTTTTCCATGACCTGAAGATAGGTTTTCAAACCAGCCAGCGGCGTGCGCAGCTGGTGCGCGGCATTGGCTGCGAACCTCTGCTGCCGGTCGAT
>CAZISK010000081.1:0-14717 GCA_964541355.1 uncultured Candidatus Obscuribacterales bacterium | reverse complement strand
CGCACCTTGGTACAAGAGCGACCGGAAACAATGCGCGGCTGCACCTTGGCACCACTGGCGATGCGCACGCTTGCAAAAAGATCACTTATCCCGGGATCAATAATAAATCGGAATTCACGTACGGACCTGGTGGTGGCAGGGTGAAGATCGTTGAAACTGTCTCTGGCTCTGTGACTTCGACGAAGCAATTCGTCGGCGGCGAAGAACGCGACGGAAGCGGCAACGTCACGAAGCAATTCTTTGCCCAAGGACAGATCAATAGCTCTACGAACTACTTCTACGGTCGGGACCATCTGGGCTCGGTCCGCACAATGACCGATGATTCTGGTGTCGGACAAGCTTCCTACAGTTTCGACCCCTACGGTCGCATGAGCAAACTGGGCGGTACCGCAGAGAGTGACTTTGGTTTCGATGGCATGTACTTCCATCAACGCAGCGGTCTTAACCTCATGCCTACGAGACAATATTCGTCTTCTCTGGGGCGGTGGCTTGGACGGGATTGGCTTGGCGAAGAATCAGATATCAATCTGTTTGCTTTCAGTTTCAACTCGCCGATCAATTACACCGATCCGTCAGGGCTATCACCAGCCGATGATATGGCAAGCACTTTGCGAGCCATCAAGATCACGCAGGATACTCTGCTGCTGCGTCAGCACTTTCTAGAAGCGCTTCTTGAGTTTAATCGCACACAGCCGAAAGGTTGGGGCCCGCGTCGGTCCCCGCGCACCTGCTGGGGAAACGCGATTGACAAACTATTTAAAGACAGAGTAAGGAAGGATCCAAAACTGAAGCATCTATACGTCACTCCAAACGGACCCCCTGGTGGTCCTGATGTAATAGACCTCCGCAAATTGGACGTTTGGTGGGATGTGACCACTCCCGAACAGTGGAATCAGCATGTTCTCGACTATCCTGAAGAAATTTATGGGAAACCAACACCGTTTCTTTACGAGATAAGACTTGAGCCAGCCCCAACAGCGAGAGCTGTGAAAAAGTGAATGTGACCGAGCCGGCTCAAACCGTCACTTATGTTAAAAGGACGTTTGGACCGGCTCGCCTTGCTTTATAGTTGACTGAAACCTTTCTGGTAGCTAAGTTTCGCACGTGTCCTACTCAAGTTGAAGGAGTTCAAGTGTCTGTCCTAAGTCATTTGTTTGTATGCCAAGAGAATGATGCACCGCAGCTTCGTCGTCTGGATGAAAACGGCAATTTAGTCCGAAATTTTGCAAGCTCAAACGTGCAAGGGATTGACCCATCCAATCTAGCCATTTTGGTCGCGATCTTGAGAAGCACTAGCTACGATCCAGCCATCGAGGATGAGTTCGATGTCGTTCTTGAAGAATCCGGCACCGATGCTGGTCCGTGGGTGTTTGGATTCCCGAAGGATTTTGCTTCTATGCTTAGCCAGGTATCTGAACAAACAATTCCTCAAATTGCGCACCAATGGAAACAATCTGACGAAATAATGTCGACAGATTGGACGGAGGACGGCGTTGCGCTCCGGCTGCGCCAGCTTTGGGAAGCATCAAAGCAAGCAGTTGAGGACAGACAGATATTGCTTTTATGGATGTCTGTTTGAGCCTTCTCGGACTTTTACGGGCGCGCATATACGCCGTCTGAAACTAGTAAAGTTTGCCCTGAACTAGTACCTTGCCTTGTCGCTTTACTGGTGCGCATGCTCGACGAGGATCGCATTTCATAAGACGTGAGCATTAGCGATGCATCAGGATAGAGCTTTATTGTGACGTATCACCACGAGCGGTGCTTGATACCGGCTCCCCCTGAAGGCGCCTGAAAGCTGACCACGCGCTCTCCGCACTCTAGTGCTATCATCCTGAAATAGCCTGCTGGACAGCGATTCCCGATATCACTCGTTCTTCCAGCGAGGCGTCTTTCGCGTGGAGAGCAGCTTGAGTGTTGGGATATCGAGATTCGAGACACGTTTCTGCATGCCAGGAATTTGTTCTAAGCGCCGGCCCAGCGCCTACCGTTTTGTCTTCGCCCCAATATCACCAGTGCCGCCGGCCAGCGCCTACCCCGCAGGCTGCCTACCGCGCCTACCGCACCAAGGAGGTTCCAGAATGCCGAGACTGACGACCAACTTCATTAACACAAAGGTGCAGCGTCCAGAGAAGGGGAAAAGGCTCTTCTACAGGGATTCTGAGCTGACTGGTTTCGGTCTGAAAGTTACGCATACATCGATGACTTACTTCGCTGAAGCCAGGGTGAATGGCTGTAGCCGCAGAGTGACGCTTGGTAATGCAAAGTTATCACCACCTGAGGAAGCCAGAAAAAAGGCGCTGGTGATATTAGCGAAGATGGCAGCCGGTCATGATCCGGCTAAGGAAAAGGAGCGCACCAGACGTGTTTCCTTGACGTTAGGAGAGGCGTTCGAGGAGTACATGGCGGCAAAGACGCTTCGCCCGAATACGGTGTATTCGTTCAACCGGGTGATGAATCAGAACCTCGGTGACTGGCTGGGCAAGCCCGTCACCTCAATCACGCGCAGCATGGTCATGGAAAGGTACGCCTACTTGGGCAGCGGCAGCAAGAAGGGAACATCTGGTCAAGCCAATGCTAATCTGACCATGCAGGTCCTGCGGTCCGTCCTCAATTACGTCTCCTACAAGTATGCAGAGCAAGGTGAGCCGCTGATCGCCGATAACCCGGTTCGGGTCCTCCGGCAGACAAAGGTCTGGCACCGAATTCCTCAACGGCAAGGAATCATTCCCGATCACAAACTTCGAAACTGGGTTTTGTCAGTCTTGTCGCTAAGAAATCCCGCCGCTCGCGACTATCATCTTGTGCTCTTGTTCACAGGAATGAGGAGAAACGAAGCCGCTCAACTTGAGTGGCGTGATGTTGATCTGGAGGCGAAGACCCTGACCATTCGAGCTGAGAACAACAAGAGCGCCAGAGAAGCGAGGCTGCCGTTAAGCGATTTCCTGTACGAGTTGTTTGTCCGCAGATACGCAGAAAACAATGGATCTAACTTTGTCTTTGCTGGATGGAAGGGCAAGGGGCGGTACTACGGGTGCCACCAGACGCTTAGAAAAGTGCGTGAGCAATCAGGATGCGATTTCATTTTGCACGACATAAGGCGGACGTTTCTGACCATGGCAGAGCGCTTGGACATTCCGCACTACGCATTGAAGAAACTGGCCAACCACACGATTTATGGTGATGTTACCGGCTCCTACCTGGTGATCGATGTCGAGCGCTTGCGTGAACCGATGCAGAAAATTACGGATCGGTTTCTGGAGTTGATCGGGGATCAGGTACTGACGAAACCGACGAAATCGGAGCGCTTTAGGGCCGTGCCGACACAGAAATTTCATTAACTTTGTCGTGACGATGGCTGTACCGAACCGCGCTGCCCGCATGCTCGATATCCCTTGGTGTCCAAACGGATATTCGAGTGCGTCTGGTTCGCCCGCGATGTGCATTCTTGGCAGCATCGTATAGAATTGACGCAGAGAGAGAGCATAGAGCCCAGAATTCGCCGGACTGCAAATGTCTGCCGAGCCGACCGCTTTCATTGCCCTCGGACATCTCTGGTTGCACCACACCTTGAGAGACAAGATGAGCCAAAAAAATGCCAAGCGCAAACGAAAGGAGCACACGGTGCTAGCTGGACACCGTCAGGACAAGAAGAACATCTTTACTTGTCTTCCCGCGAACACCGAGCCGGTCAGTTATACCGAACATGGGGTTCCGGAACTTGTCTGGATCGCGATCATGGTCGAGGAACTCGGAGAACATCGGACCGCAAGGATAATCCAAATCATTGCGGAGGCGATTCGGACAGAGCCTCCGGACATGGCTCCCCCACCTCTGCTCGCTACCTTCGTGGCGAGTTTGCCGCAAGATCGACGCGACGTGGCAATTCGCAATCTTGATGCTTCCGGACTCCTTCAGCCAATGAAATCCGCTTTGGCGGCGTTCGTG
Organism: uncultured Candidatus Obscuribacterales bacterium; assembly: GCA_964541355.1. Taxonomy (GTDB): domain Bacteria; phylum Cyanobacteriota; class Vampirovibrionia; order Obscuribacterales; family Obscuribacteraceae; genus JADYXR01. The sequence goes on along the minus strand of CAZISK010000081.1, from coordinate 10,769 downwards.
GCTCTCTATCCAAACTTCCCAATCGCTTGGCTGACCGGAGAGCCGCTCGATAAACCGGACACAGCGTACCTCCAGCGCTTTAAGATTCTACTCGCCGAATTGCTGGACAAGCAGAGCCCTAGATCCTCTATCGTGCTGGCGCTGTTGATTTACGCCGCTTTGGGAAGTGGCGCGATTCTTGTCCCCCCTGGCGAATTCGACAATTTGGAAACAATCCGAGAATATCCGAACACAGAGCGGTCCAAGTGGCTGGCCGCCTCCCTGCGGTCATTAGCAACTATGTTGATCGCCCTAGGACTGCAAAGGTCTACCACAAGGCAGTGGGCGGAATACTTTTGGCAGCGAGGTCATGAATTGGAACCCGTCGATTACACCGATTTGGTAGAAGAGTAAGATGTCCTTTCAGGCTCAACTTGATGGAGTTATCAATGCCTATGTCCGACAAGTTCGGGCCGACTTCAAGCATGCTATATCAAGTTGGCACAGTAATGCTTCAATGCACGAAGTTCAGTCCGTCTATGGCGGGCTCCTTTCGCGGCAATGTATGCTCGGAACCATGCTTGCAAGAAGAATTGATTACTGGGATAACCTTATAGCTCCGCTGATTCTGCGCGCGATGGTCGAAGTAGCAATCAACATGTCTTGGACCAGCATTGATCCCGTAGCGCGCTGCAGCAAGTTCGTTAGCTTCGGATTGGGACAGTCGAAGCTTGCTTTGGAACACGCCCGGAACCTCGAAAGCATCTTTCAGGAGTCGAAAGAGTCTGTTGATGCGCAAGCTCTATGGTTGAGCGCCCAACGGCATGAGATTTTTACTGATGTAAATGTCGGTCAATGGGCAGAAATCGACCTAGAGACAATGGCGAGAGAAGCGGGAGTCCACGAGCTGTACACCTTGTACTCCTGCCTAAGTCCAGCCTCACACGGGAGTTGGGAGCATGTATTCCAGTTTTTTCTGGATTCGACCGACGCGTCAGCGCAGCCGCGAATACCAGATCCTTGTTTGAATCCCAACGTTATCTACCTAACTGGGCAACTTGTTGATTTTAGCTTTCAGTTCTTCAGGGGGGTCGCAAATCAAAATCATGACAGCACGACATTCATACAGTTGAAAACTGAACTAAAGAAACTCAGGAGAGCAGGCGGATGACATCGGATATCGCCTTTGAAGATTTGATGAAACTGATGCGAGCATACGAAGCTCAGACCAAACAAGATCTCAGAAGCATAACCGACGCATGGCCGGCGGACTTAAGCGAGCATCCTATCCCGCGTGTGCTTGGGGCTTTGATAGCCAGGCAAACTACGTTAGCATTGCATGTGGTGTCAGATCCCTTTTTTTGGAACGCCGACATTGGACCTCTAATCTTGCGTCCAATGTTGGAAAATTGGCTCAAGATCGAGTGGTGTTTGAAAGCACCGCTTGCACGTTGCCTGGGTATCGCAAAGGCAGATTTATCGGGAGCGAAGTCGAGAGTACAGCGTTTAGCCGCGACTACTCGATATCCTGGCGCACAACAGGGAGGCACTGCGATCCTGGAGTTACTAGATCAGGAGGAAAGCCTGTTTTTGGCTGAGGGAAAACCCGTCATGATTGATTCCCGGCAAATGGCGAAGAACGTTGGTGGGGAGGCTCTTATTGCATATCGCCGTCATCACGTCCTTATGAGTTCCTGTGTCCATAGCGCATGGAATCACATTGCCCGGTACAATCTAAAGGTCAATCCCAATCCCCTCCACCGCAACAACTTTGTGCCAATGCTAAAAGAGCCAGATATCGACGCCGGTTTCGCATTAACTGCAGCTGAATATTGCGACAAAGCTTTCCGGTCAATACTTCGATCCAACGGGAGCTTGACGACGGCTTACGACGACTTACTCAATAAGTTGCACGAACTTGGTGTTGTTTGCAGCATAGCGCCAGACGAGGCAGATCGCACGACGGACGACGAGTGAGTCGAAGCCACGCTCTGAGTATACGGGTTCGACACTGCTGCGCAGCGCAATCAGTCAACCCTTTTTCCTCCGTCGCTCCTTCATCTCCTGATCTGCTGTCAGCGGATAGTCGCCAAAACTGACCTTAACTCCTAAAGCGCTGGCGAGGCGTAGCATAGTGGAAAGTGTTATGTCTTGACCGCTCTCAATCTTGAAGATGTGCGAGGCGTCCGACTCGATCCTCAAGCCCAACTCCTGAAGGCTGATCTGCTGCTCCTTCCGTATTCTTTTGAGCGCAGTTTTAAATGTCGTGGACCTCTTTTGCATGAGGCCACAGTAGGAAGCGTTGTATTCTAGTACAACGTATTCGAATACAATACCAAGAGCCCGCACGGGCTAATTGGCTTAATCATCAACCAATTCACTGACCCGCCTCCGGTAGGTTAAGGAGGATGCCATGAGCGAGAGCCCCAAGTTAGACGAAAAGCCGCAGCCAGGACAGCCGACATCCAAGAAATCGCATGCCGTGCTCATTGTGATCGTATGCATACTTGTGCTGGGTTTGGCTGGCGCTGCAGCCATGGTTTTTATCGGCGGCGGAGTTTGGCTGGTTAGCCAGCAACCTGGTGTGCAGAGATCGTTGAACCCGCCAGTGGGTTTTGGCCCGTATTTCATCGGAATGACCTTTGAGGAGTTCGAGAAAATACCGGCGCCCGAATCAGCTGGGGGAGTAAACGGGCTGCGTTCCATGCTGGAGAGATCAAACAATCCTGGTGGCATGCGATGCTACTTCGCGCGAGGTGATGTTCGGCCGTTCATTTTGATGTCACCACCGGATTTCATTTTCGTCAAGCCGAGCGGTTCGGATCAGGCGAGTCTGGTCGGCATAAGAGGCTTCATTGACTGGAGCGATGTCGATGAACTAGTCGTCGCATTGCGTAAGAGATACGGCACACCGACGGTTGACCATCCGAGAGACGCTTACAACAAATTTCACCTGGAGTGGGAATCGGGTAGCAAGAGAGTTTTGTTCAAGAGCCAGGATTCGGGCTATTTGCCCCTGCTCAGATTTGAAGACCAAGAAATGTATGCTGTCTATGCGAAGGAAGAGGCTGCTTGGGAAGAGCGGGTTCAGAAAGAGAAAGATGAGCGCGAAAAGCTCGAACGCCAGGCAGCTGAAGAAGCGGCAGCCACCAAGCAGAAGCAGAAACTCGAAGAGGAAACTGCGGACACGATTCGGGGGCTGAAATCTCGCTTGATTGAAGTGCGTCAATGGATCACCGCGCATGACAAAATAGTTGCTGATGGCAAGGTTCAAAGACGCAAGTTGCAGGCATTTCGGTGGAAGCAGCAACACCCCGACAGCGAGTACACCGATGAACAGTTTGAACGCGACGAAGCTGACGATGTTGAGCAGCGAAGGTTAACGCAAAGCGAGACTGATCGGCTGAGTCAAAAAGAACGGGAGTTATTGTCACGACTGCGCGAGCTTGGGGTATCTGAGACAGAGCTTTCGGCGGGTTCAGACGACAATGGCGCTACAAATCCGTAGAGTCGCTTCTCTTTCGCTGAGCGATTTTCATTCTGACCAATTCCACGCAGAGGCGCTCCGCCTCCCGCTCTTCGGCAAAAGAGAATTGACTTGTGTCTTTTTCGGTTTCATCGCTGGCTTGAATTTGAGCGATTCGATCAAGCGTGTTAAAGCTCAACTCGGAAAGCTTGGTCAACCCGGTCACCAAACTCGATACCGCAATGCTGGCATTGTAGCTGGTGATTTTGTTCTTCCGGATTTCATCAGCCAGTTTCTCCATAATCATTTGCCCGATTCGATCAAGGCGTTCAATCTTGGTCAGCGTCTTGCGGCATTCATCGACCAGAGAGAGCGCGGTCGCTGCTGACCGGGAAGAATCGCTTATCTCAAAGAGCTTGCGCCACTGGTAGATCTGGTTTGTCGGGATGCCGTGTTTCTTCGAGACCGCATACACGGTGCTGCCAGGTTCTGCGCACTCTTGGACGATTGCCATCTTCTCATCATCAGTCCAGCGGCGACGACGAATCGGACCAGGTGAATTGATCTGTTCGTTCTCATTGCCATTTTGTTCCATCGAATTAGCTCCACTGCTTGTTACTAGTCGTCGCCGATATCTGTCTACCCTTGCCGCTTTCGCAGGTCGTCCCGGGTCAGCAAGGCGATGTGGGACACTTATCGATAACGAATGCCTCGCTCACTGTTGCGGGTATGCTGATATTCCGAGCGCCAAGGCAACGACCTCAGTGTCGGTCATCTCGCTCACGACAATTGCGTACCTGACAATGCCTTCGTATGGAAATTCAAGATCGGTGCGGAGGGCAAGTCCGATGGCGTCCGCAGAGAGATGTTTTTTGAATCCCTCAGGTCCGCTAACGATAACTTCATCTGTGGTTCTAGTTACTTTGTACATTCAAAAGTTCCTCATTGAGTTGGATGCAGGCTGTGTTAGCCAATGATTCGCGAAAGATAAACTGCCAGGCAAAGATAAATGAAGAGCAGATACGCGCTCTGAAATTCATGAGGCATTGCGCCTGGTTGCCAGCAACAGCCGAATAATGTCGCGGTTTCGATGAACCTGACTAGGTCCGCCGAAGACGCAGCAGAACTTCGACCCGTCTGCCTTGATGCGCAAATTGTCTTGATGCCGATCATGTCCCTCAAGAGCGCAGATTGGGCATTGAGCGACTAACTCGCCACCACGGGAAATGGCATCCATGTAGTTGAGAATTTGAAACTGGACGCGCGGAGCGAACTGATTTCTGGGTGTTCTGGACAGATGCGGTGCTGGTCGGTGGGCTTCGGCTTCCCTAATGGCATCAGCCGCTTTGTTCAGCGGTTGACGCGCAAGCCACTCAAGTTGAACAGCTACGTCCCGTTCAACGCCGTCGAACCAGGATCGTGCGCCATTGGCGTCCGGTTTCAGGTTGAATCCCAAGGGACCGCGAACCTGACTCAACCCTATGGCAGATTTTGGGAAGCGCTCAATCCCGGAAACACCGGCGAGCCGCATAAAACTCTCAGCGAGGATTATCAATTGTTCGACTGAAACCGGTGCGTCAAACAAGACCCAGAGATGTCCGTCACGTCCGGCTCTTCGACCTTCGCGAACAAGATGCACGCCCCAAGATCGAAGAGAAGAGTCCAGTCTGTCCATGGAACCGTCTTCAACGTCAGAGTCAAAGCAGATCCATTTTGATCTCGCGTTACCGTCAATGGCGGGCCACGCGGCTGTTACAAGCCCATCCAGGTGATGGCGCACGAGTTCCGATGAAACCGGACGATAGGAGAATGCGTCTTCCCGAGTTTTCATGTCCGGCTTCTGGCAGGCATAACCACTGTTACCGGATGCTCGGTTGACCCACTGCCTCCCCCAGATATCAACTCGGTTTACGAAGCGCTCCATGTAGATCGCGATCAGGTCGTTGTTCATCTTTATTGTCTTGTCTCCGTTATATTTGCAAACACGCGTCCGACGCGTCCAGCCGCCCAAGACACATTTCATTTGGACGTGATGGGAAAGCAGCAGCGCCCTGACGCGTCCATCCTGATGTGCCATTCCGCCACCATCTGGACGCCTTGGGCGCTTTGGGCGCGTGCTAGCCGCCACCTTCACCATCCAATCTGGAAATGGAAATCTTCCGGCTACCACTTTTACTGAACTGGATTTCCAGTCCGTGGCGTTGCCGCAGAAAAGGGGCCAATCGGCGCAACTTGCTGCTAAGCTGCTGTGCATTGGTTGGGAACCACCGAGGAAGCTTGTCGGCTGGAAAGCCAGATTTCTCAATCAACAATTCCCGAAGGTCGGTGGCAGTTTCCTGAACTGGTAGCTCAAGGTCGAGTATCGATTGAGTTAGCTGGTCATCCAATGCCACCGCTGCCAGTGTCTGACGATTGCCATTGTATACATCGAGGAACCGTCCCTCGGGTAACGCGAGCGCTCTTTCAACCGCCACGCCAAACTTCGCAAAGTCAGCCATTCTGGGGCTGCGATCAAGTCTAACCTCTGGTAGCTCCCGAAGGGTTTTCGATAACAAAAACAGGATGGCTCCCAGAAATGCAGCTTCGTTGTCCTCGAAGTTCGCCCAGAACTCCGCCTCAGGAACACGATCCTTCTCATCAATTCTCGGGCAATCGATCTGAATTGCGCGATCAACCATGTCGTTTCTGAGGGACAGATCGTCAATGGTATTGAGAAGAACCAGGCGTTGAGCTTGAAAGATAGTCTCGCTGTCATCTTGATATAGGGTGCGATAGCTGCTACCACCGCCCGTGGTTAACCGACAAATCGCGTCACTCAGTTCAACCGAGATTCTGGAGACGTTGTCGAACGAAACAATCCAGCCGTTGCTGGCTGCGATCCAAAGATCCTGCTCATTCCTGGGAGCGGTGCGAAGTGGTGCCTTTGATGGATCTACCAGCTTCCGGAAGATCCGGCAAAGGGTACTTTTTGCGCTGCCCTGCTCCCCGACGACCAGAACCACAACGTAAGGTCCAGCTGGACGGAATGCTGAAAGCAACGAGACGAGGAAGAGCAGCCACTCACCATCATCCTTTATATTGCAGAGGTCGCGGAGCCGGTTGAGCGTCTCAAGAGCTTGTGCATCGTTTTTAGGTAGGATTGGGTTTGGCATAACCCGCATACCCGACTTAGTCAGGAAGCGCACAGACGCGTCCGATGCGTCCGACGCGTTCACCACCCCAACACGATCAACCCTAAAGACTGTTCCTGCCTCATCAGCGAGGTGAAGGTAAGTCGTGGAGCTATCACCGGCAATGCGAACCCGAGTTTCGTGCTGAGGAGAATCGTACTTTGCCTTGCCTTCCAGCATTCGCAGCGTGTCTTCAACCGATTGGACGGATGGGACAACCTTGAAATCTCGAAAGACCCTCATGCACAGATAGTCTTTGAACTCTTTTGCGCGAATCTTCGTATTCCATTTCTTGCCATTGATGCCGAAGGTTACAAACGCTTCAAGCTCTGCATCGTGCCAAAGCTCCACAGAATCCGCCACCATCAGCAGCATTTCTTTGTGGGTGATTCCCTTTTCGTCCTTCGCAGTTTGCGCCGCACCTGATGTGGTGCTAGCGCCGGAGGTGCAGACGTCCGGTTCCGAAGGTAGTCGAAAGCCGTCCACCGTGGGAACTGGTTCGGGTGCTGCGTTTCCTTCATCGAGATTGGATGTTTCGGTGTCCAATTGGGCTGCTTCGTCTTGAGTTACCTCCATTTCTTGTGTATAATTGTCCATATTGAGATTCCTTTTTGTATTGCCGCTGCAACTGGCAGCGGCTTTTGCTTTTGATCTATGGCATCGCAGCCGGTGCGCTCATGTGCTAGGCTTCACCTCCTTCGCGGTTTTCTTGTTTGACGAGTCGTTCTTCAATCCAGCTGACCAAATCCTCAACCCGGTACCGTATCGCCCTGCCGGAGATGCGCACGTAACTTGGGCCACCGCCGCGCGTGCGGCGGGCTTCCAGCATTCTCGGCGTATACCCCAGAACAGCAGCAGCTTGAGCGGTGGTTAGCAACCTGGTATCTTTGTGTGCTTCGGTCATTCTTGGTGCCCCTTGGTGTCACAATTGAATTGAACCAAAATGAGCCGCAGTTCGATATATCCTAAACGGGCCAATTTCTGGCCCATTTATCCCGGACTTCTAAACTGCCTCGCAGCGCTGAGCTACCGAGACTTTTTCTTCGATGTTGTTTTAGCCGTTTTCTTCGCAGCTTTGATGGTGCGAATTTCTTCGAGCGTCTTGCCCGTCTGACGTTGGTCAATCATCTCCGCTATAGTGCGATAGCGAAATGGTCGTCCAATCAAAACATCGGTATGTGGCGTATCCCAGGCCTTGCTTATGGCAGCTTCGATAGCAGATTCATCCACACCAATAGCATGGAAGACAATTCTCACCACCTCATTGAATTGAGTGCCGTGTCTCGTGGGCACTATGCCGTGCTGAAGCAATACTTCTGCAATCCGGTACACCACTACATCGAGATCTGTTTCGGGATTCCCGCTTGCCCCCTCTGCGCCAAGAACCTCATCTAGTGCCTGCTCCAGTGATCTCAGTCCCTCTAGCGCCTGCATGCGGGGCAACTCAAGATGAGGATTCATCAAAAAAGTGTGCTCATCCAAGGTAAAGATTTCATCTGCAAATTTTGACAATCTCTCCCGGAAACGTTTTAGCTGTCGTTTTCGTTCTTTTCCTGATGGCAATCCGTGTTGATAAGCAATGAAGCCAAGCTGCATACCAGGCTCCGACAGCTGGTTGATTGCCTGAGGCGACAGCCCAAGGTTTGCCAAAGCCCGCTTGTGCTCGGCATTCAGCCGTAGAGACGAGCTAACCTTTTGCTTGATGGCGCGCTTTGTTTTTGGCTCGCTTCTCTTTTCCATCGGCGAAATCTGCTAGCGGTTGGACAGATAATCAGAAAGCAACTCAGCCAGATCCGCTGCCAACTTGCTCTTTCGCTTTCGTCCAAGCCAATTGCGAAAATCCTCCAGCACACCGCCGGAGGTGGCATCTTCGATTTTCAATCCCGCCAGCCTGGCCGCTTTGACGATACGAGAAACCGTATAGGATTCAGACGGTCCTTTCAGGCTCTGCACCCAATCGAAATCGTCTGGATCAAGAGAGACCGAGATCCGGGGGCGTTTTCCATCATCACGACGACGCTGAACCATAGTTGACTTTTTCCATAGCGGCGATTTTCACAGAAGCCGATGGTAGCGTGTAGCGGCGGGATGTTTCAAGCCTGGAATGACCGGCAATCTCGGCAACCGTCACAATGTCCACGCCCGCCCTCACAAGCCTGGTCAGGCAGGTATGCCTAAGGCAGTGGCTACTGAGATCCACGCCAGAATCCCGCCCAAATTGTCGGATAATCTGATCTACCGCTTGCACCGATATTCGGTTGCCTTTCTGGCTGACGAACAAAGCCGCCGCTGGATCGCTGAGTGTGTGCTGTGCCAGGTAGTCATGAAGGATGCCAGCCAGATCCGTATTAATGGGCACGGTTCTACGCTTGGCATTTTTGCCGCACCTGACAATCAATTCCCGCTTTCGAGCGCTCAAGAGAACATCGGCAACGTTGAGCGCAGCCACTTCTGAGATGCGCAGCCCACAATGCAACATCACCAATGCCAGCGCTTTGTTCCTGGTTGATTTGCTTTGCGCAACCACTTTGAGCAATCGCCGTTGTTCTTCTGGTTCCAGTGCCCGAGGTGCCTGGTTCGGCAAATCTTGGCGTTTTACCTTTGCCGTTCCCATTCCTTTATATAGGTAGAAGTTGTCGATTGCCGCCAAGGTAGCATTGACGGTGTTTGAAGCTTTGCCCGATTGCAGCAGCCGGGATTTATAGTCCTGAACAGCGAAGTCCCGCTCGACGGTTTCTGCCAGTGCCTGGCTTCCGTCAGGGCAATCGGCAAGCCACTGAAGGTATTGCCGCACGCGCAGCAGATAGTTTCTTCTCGTATGGGCTGATATGGGCAGCTTGCTCAGATAGATTTGGTAGCCTTCAAGTTCACCGTGCATGTTCCAGCACCTCAATGCATTGCCCGGCATCATCATACACACTGTGTGCACTGTGCTAACTGTTCCGAAAATTAAATCAACGGCGCATGTTGCGTACCTTACACACCTCGGTGTCTGGAAAACTGTTGATACTAATCCATATCACCAGTTTCTTCCCGAATAACGATTGATATCAGTCGGAATGCATTGGTGTAAGCGGCTCAAATCGCTTGTGATATTAGGGACAAACTGTGCAGATTCCGATATCACCCATTTGGAATTTGCTGCGTACTGTCCGCCTACCGAAATCGACAAGCAACCAAAAGGCACACTCTGCACGCAGTGTGTACAGCCTCTGATAAGTGTTTCCTGAGGAGATTTCTTCCCCTGGCAGGCAGGTGTACCCTATATTGGGTGTATGATGGAATGTCTCGCGTCGTTTCTGAAACAAACGAACTCGGACAATTCGACTTTACCTATCTCGACGACGGTGTCGGTGTTTCCAAAGGACAATCGCGGCTTGCCAGCATCGCTTATCCAAATGGGCAGACGACCAACTTCGATTGGTACGGAAACGATCAAGATCAGCGCTTGCGCGAGATCAAGAATCTTGATCCCAATTCGCAAGCCTTGTCTCAATTCAACTATGCGCAAGACCCTTCGGGTCAAATTACCCGCTGGATGCAACAGCAGAAGAGCAGACATGTGGGCTTTGGTTTGGATTACGATGCCGCAGGTCAACTCACCGGAGCCGTCAGCGGCAAGGGCGTTCTGCCTGCGCCCTTTGCGGATCAGCACTTCTTCTCGTACGATTCGGCAGCGAATCGCACGGGCGTGCAAACCAGCCAGGTGCAGAATCTGGTTATCGCTGGCAGTAAGACCACCAGTGATGTCATCACTGTCACGGCAACTGACAGCGGTCTGAGCGGCGGCACTGAAGCGGTCGCGTACACAGTGCTTTCAGGAGACACGTTAACGACGATTGCGGCCAATCTGGCTGCAACGATTACTGCAAACTCCGATTGCCAGTCGGTCGGCATCGATGCCGTTTCGAGTGGCACAACCGTGACGATCAGATCGAAGTCACCGAATGTGACTACCTTTGCGACCAGCTTGAGTGGTGGTGCAACAGAGACCGCCAGCCTCGGTGTGAATGCCGCCGTGCACAACGCCACTATTGGAGGAACACCAACGACCAGCGACATGGTTCAAATAACTGTGCACGATTCGGCTCTCGGCGGTGGTTCGACCAGCGTCAGCCGCACCGTCCAGGGCGGGGACACGTTGACCTCAATTG
>CAZISK010000080.1:2429-14819 GCA_964541355.1 uncultured Candidatus Obscuribacterales bacterium | reverse complement strand
TTGGAAGCACCAACGTCGTCGAGCGGTTGTGGATCAAATCGTCGAGCGCTTTGCCTGAGAGCTTGTAGCAGACAGCGGGACGTTCGTCCGAGGGCTCGTAACGATTGACCACCGTTTGACCTTCGGCTCTGGTCAGATACCATCTCAGATCGGAAGCTTCTTTGATGATAAAACCAATCGATTGTCCCTTTGCAAGCGCCTTGTCCAGAAGAGAGTCGGTCTTCAACACCTCGGGAAGGAACTCTTCGAAATAAAATCTCGCCAGTCGATCGGAGTAATTGACCCCTTCTTCTCGGTGTTCAGCCGGATTTCCCCAGTTGTCCTTTTTGGCTTTCGCGACAATCTGGTCGAAATATCCTTCGCCAATCTGCACAGGCGGAATATGATATTTTCCAGCAACTTCAAACAAATTCCTGGTTTTCACTTGCACATTGTCGGTGAGCATTTTTCTCAACACAGACGGGATGTTGAGCCGGTCGTCATCTTCATCCTTAATCGCCGACACGCCAAGGCTTTTAGCAACAAAGCCGAGCCATTCCGTATTGAGCGTAGGATTGGTTGGTATCAGATTTAGTATCCTGGTCCTGCTATCGTCTTCGAGATAGCGCCAGAATGTGTAGACTGCAGTGTCTACCGGCATGAACCAGAGTGTGGAGTTGGGGTTGTAGCGCAGCTCGATCTCATTGATTTGTCTCTGGGCGAGCGCGTTCTCGTGGGCTTTACCCGCCAGCTCTTTTAGCAACGGATAGATACCGGTATAGGTCAGCGTGGAGCCGTCATCGGCAGCGCCCGACAGTAGCGGAAGGCGAACGAGATACCATGGAGATTCCCAGTTGCTGATCTTCTCGAGCAGCTTCAGCTCATACTGCTGGCAGATGTTTTCCCAGTTGGTGACAGGCTTTCGCCGGGCGAATTCGAACTCTTCCGGCACGACTCCGTCAGCTTGAGCTCCGCCGTAGAGCGAAGAGATAATAAATACAGGCGCGTTCTTGGCGCCGCTCAGAATATCTTTTATCTCGGCTGCCGACCATGGCGCGCGCGGAGCTCTCGCTTCGTCGAAATTCGGTGGCAGTCCAGAAAAGATGATGGCATCATATGTGGTGCTCTTCCCGAAATCTTGAGGCTCGACGATTTTAATTCTTTCTTGAAATGCTTTCGCCGTGCCGTGACCGCCGAAGGACGTATCCAGAGCAGCCTGAACGGAGGAGCGCAGGTCGAGTGGTGAGAGGCTGAGCAGGTTGAGAGAGCTTTTGCAAGCCACATGCGCGTGCCAGCCTTTCTTTACCAGCCAGGCGACAAGCGGGCCCGTGAAGCTCGAAATCGGACCCCAGATGTAGGCTGTTTTTTGTGCCATAGATCAATGCATCCCTTGGCTTGCTGAAATCTGTCAGCCGACCGCAACTCATTCTTCGGGGAATCGCCCAATATCTTACAACTACTGAGCCCATATGGGCTGTTCCGATTTGCCAAGTGGGCTGGTTTCGTAACAATTAAGAAGTCGACTCTCATTCTATTTCGACCATTTCGGAAAGTTTTCAACCAGCAAAGAACTGCTAGAGAGGATTCGAGAAGTCTGTGCCTGACTGGATGATCGTGGTATTTGCAATCCGATCTCCGATTCTTCGACCGCTGCTGAAAGCGAACCAGCATTCCGCCGGAATTAGAGCAAATACATAAATCGAGCTAATAAGGTTGATAGCCCCGACTATGACGTTGCTGACCTCCGGTGACAAGTTGATGTGTTTGACTGTCTCAAGCAGCATGGGAGGTACGACAAGCGGAATCAAGAAGAGTACATTGCGTTTGATCGACTGAAACCACGAGGGCGGAGCACCCGTGGTGGCATCGACGACCTGAAGCTTCATCAGATTTTTTCCGATGCCGCGACCCTGGAACAGGCGATCACGCACGAGCCAGACTGTAATCATGAGAACCGTTGGGCTGAGAAAGCCGCCTAAGAACGGGATGATGCGGTTGATGATAAGAAATATCGGCATGACGATAAGACTGCCGACGAAAGCGAACATTATGTCGAGCATCAAGGCGATGCCCCTGACCTTGATATCCACGATTTCGGTCAGTGGAGGCGCTTGTTCTGGCTCAATATCCGTGCGGCTCTGATCGAGTGCTCCCCTTCGTCGGGAGGGTGGTGTTCGACGAGAATTTCTTGCCGGCAGCTTGACATTGCTTCTTTCCGATTCCGGCTGTGTTTCTTCGACCATCTCTTCTTCGAGATAGCCTTCATCGTCGTCCCTATAGGGCCTGCTTGGTTGGCGTCCAGAGCCGCCTGGTGACCTTGTCATGAGTTTTTAACTACCCACTTCCCTGTAACTTCAAGCAAGCTGCCTGTTCTGTTTGTGATATCAGGCAGACACGATCAAAATTGAACAAATAGTAAGACTGGGGCGGTTATCACTCTATGGCCGATAAGATCTAGTTGGCGCTTGTAATGCCATTTCAGACCTGAAAAATAGGGGAAGCTAAGCCATGACCGCAAATGGAAATGAGACGGTAATCGTCCAGGGAATCAGAACTCCTTTCGGCAAAATGGGAGGTGCACTGGCCTCCGTATCCGCCGTCGACTTAGCCTCTCCCTTGATCAAGAAAATCATGGAGACAAGTGGAGTGTCCGGCGATGCGATTGATGAAGTAATTATCGGACAGGTTGTTCAAGCCGGCTGCGGGCAGATACCCTCGCGACAGGCGCTCATCAAAGCCGGACTGCCGGTGACGTGTGAGTCCACTACCGTCAACAAAGTTTGCGCCTCGGGCATGCGCGCCGTCAGTCTTGCTGATCTGCGCATCAGAGCTGGTGACGGCGAAATTATTTTGGCAGGCGGCATGGAATCAATGAGTCAGGCTCCTTATCTGATCGATGCCAACTCAGCCCGTTTCGGAAAGCGCATGGGTCACACGCCTCTGAAAGATGCAATGCTGGCGGATGGTCTGGAGTGTCCCATCACGTATGTACACATGGCCGTCCATGGTGCCAAAGTCGCCGAAGAGTTCGGTATTGGTCGCGAAGAGCAGGACAATTGGGCTCTGAGGAGTCATCAGTTAGCCGTGAAAGCGATTGAGTCGGGAGTATTCGCCTCCGAGATTTTACCGGTTGAGATCGCCGGATCCAAAGGTAAAACGACTATTGTCGATCGTGACGAAGCTCCGCGTGGCGACACATCTTACGATGCTCTGGCCAAGCTTAAGCCGGTATTCTACGACAAAGGTACGGTGACGGCCGGCAACGCACCTGGTGTCAATGACGGTGCCTGTATATTGCTCGTCATGAGTCGCAAAAAAGCAGATCAGTTAGGGTTGAAACCGCTTGCGACAATCGTCACCCACGCGTCAATCGGTCAGGATGTTCCTTACCTGCACACCGTGCCCGCTCTAGCTACGCAGAAAGCTTTGAAGAAGGCCGGCATGAACGTTGAGGATCTCGGACTCATGGAGATCAACGAGGCCTTCGCGGCTGTCGCGCTCAAGTCGATGGCGATGCTCGGCATCAGCGACGACAAGGTCAATGTCAACGGCGGTGCCATCGCTCTAGGCCACCCGATTGGTGCAAGCGGCGCTCGCATTTTATTGACGCTGGCAAAAGAGATGGAGCGTCGTGGTGTCAAATACGGTGCGGCAGCGATCTGCTCCGGGACCGCTCAGGGGGACTGCGTCATCCTATCGCGCGAGGGGTTGAATTAAATATGACAAGCGGGCAAGCCGTCAAGGACATAGAAGCGGCCAGGCATCGATTGGAAGAGTTGTCCCGAAAGATCGAGCATCACCGGTTTCAATACTACGTGCTCGATAATCCGGAGATTTCGGATGCGGACTTCGACGAACTGTACAAGGAGCTCATCCTCCTAGAAGAACAGTATCCGGAACTGAAGTCGCCCGACAGCCCGACATCGAAGGTTGGAGCTCCGCCCAGCACCGAATTCAAGCAGGTCGCGCATCGGGTGCCGATGCTGAGCCTCTCGAATGCCATGGGCAGCGAAGACCTCTCTAAATGGGAGGAGCGGATTATAAAAGGGTTGGATCTTCCGAGCTCGAATTCCGCTTCGCTCAAGTATGCCTGCGAACTCAAAATTGACGGCTTGTCTATAGCATTGACATACAAGAAAGGCGAGTTCGTAGAAGGTGCCACCAGAGGTGATGGCTTCGTCGGCGAGGATGTTACGCTCAATTTGAAAACTATTTCGGCTCTTCCCATGAAGTTGACACCGCTGCCGGTGGCGTCCGACGGACGAATCCTGGACGAGGGGTGGTGCGATCAGGATGTCGCCGAAGAGCGCATACCTGATTTGATCGAGGTCAGAGGCGAAGTGTACATGCCGGTCTCTGCCTTTCAGAGTCTCAACGAAGCGCTCGTCGATGCCAACGAACCGACCTTTGCCAATCCACGCAATGCCGCTTCGGGCAGTCTGCGCCAGAAAAATCCGCGCGTCACCGCTAAGCGCCGCCTGTCCATCTGGGTCTACTTCGTGTATATAACCGACGATGTGATTAAACAACCTTCCACGCACGCCCAGAGTCTATCTATATTGAAACGGCTGGGGCTGCCGGTCGAGCCCAATCATGAAGTGGTGGATGGTGTCGCCGAGGTCCAGGCGTATTGCGATCGCTGGGCAGCGGCAAGGCATGGTTTGGATTACCAGACCGACGGCGTAGTTGTTAAACTGAATGAACGCGAACTCTGGGGCGCGCTCGGTGCGACGTCGCACAGTCCTCGCTGGGCGGTGGCCTACAAATATCCTCCGGAAGAGGCGGAGACCGTCCTGGAAGATGTTCAGTTCGAAGTGGGACGAACGGGTGCAGTGACACCGGTTGCGATACTGAGTCCCGTCAAACTCGCAGGAACTACAGTCAAAAGGGCGAGCCTGCACAACGCCGATCAGATCGCACGCCTCGACGTGCGGGTTGGCGACGTCGTTGTTGTTCGCAAAGCCGGCGATATCATCCCGGAAATTCTCAGCGTCAATCCAGCTAAAAGGAAGCCTGACAGCGTCCCCTTCCAGTACCCGACTCGATGTCCTATTTGCGACACGCTTTTGAGCAGAGAGGCCGATGAGGTAGCTGTTCGCTGTCCCAACACATACGGCTGTCTCTCGCAGAGAGAAAGGAGGCTGAAGCATTGGGTCAGTCGCGACGCGCTCGACATCGAAGGGGTTGGAGAGGTATTGGTTGCCGAGTTGGTGAAAGCCAATCTGGTCAATCGACCATCCGACTTCTACAAGCTCACACTCGATAAGCTTATGGTCTTGCCGCGCATGGGGCTGAAATCTGCAGAGAAAGCGCTGAAGAATATCGAAGGATCAAAAACCAGATCCTTGGCTCGGGTTGTGAACGGTCTGGGAATCAGGCACGTCGGCACGACGATGGCGGATCTATTGGCCGAGCACTACCCTTCCATCGAGACCTTGCGCGCTGCCTCCCTCTGCGAATTGGCCGCTATTGAAGGGGTCGGACCAATACTGGCTGAGACGATTGTCGAATTTTTTCAGGAGCCTCAGGTTGCTTCGCTGATTGATGAGCTCAAAGCGCTGGGCGTGAAAATGGAAGATGATGTGTCAGCAAGAAGCAATGCCGCACTTCCGCAAACCCTGGAAGGCAAGACCTTCGTCATAACTGGCACCCTCGCCGGACTCGAGCGGCAGGACGCGGAGAAGGCTATTAAAGATCGAGGTGGTAAAGCCACCTCCTCGGTTTCGAAAAACACCAGTTACCTCGTAGTGGGCGCTTCTCCTGGCTCCAAACTAGCCAAAGCGCAACAGCTTGGCGTGACCGTTCTCGATGAGACCCAATTTCTGGAGCTGTTGAATAGCTGAACGTGCTTTATTGTTGGTGTTTGGATAGAATCGGTAAATAAAGGATAATTCCTGACGATTGCCTTTCTGTCTGTTTAACCTTGATAAGGTCCAACTCGATCGCTATGATGCATCTCAATACGTATGAGCGTCGTCTGATTCTTCCAATCGTCGTAGCCCTGGCTGTGCAGTCGTTGATACTGACTGAGCTGCCTCGGTTTTCTACTTCATCAGTCGCCCATGCCAAGCTCGGAAGAAAAGGAAAGTACACTGAGTCTCCTTCTGAAACGCATTACAACGAGGGTCGCGCTAAATACAACTCCGATGACATGGATGGCGCCATCGACGCATTCCTTCAATCCATTTATTTTGCCAGAAATGGTTATGCCCCGAACGCTCATTACTGGCTCGGGATGGCATATATGGCGAAGGGAGAGGACAAGAAGGCGGTCGAATCACTTGAGCTCTGCGTCAGTCAATCGGAGTCGCAACCAATAGACGCGCTGCTGGCTCTGGCTGAGCTTCATCTGCGCAACGAACGTTGGGAGGAGTGCCGCGGCGCTCTGGACTCGATCAACAATCCTGATATGAAGACCAGGCAGAAGATCCACTTCGTCAACGCTCTGATGTACGAGAAGAAGGCGGAGCTGTCGAAAGATGAAAGTGAGCGCGCTTCATGTCTTTCCGTAGCCGAAACTCACTTCGAGCAAGCGCTTGGGCAGAAGCCCTGGAAATGGGTGAAAT
This sequence comes from uncultured Candidatus Obscuribacterales bacterium, assembly GCA_964541355.1. Classification (GTDB taxonomy): domain Bacteria; phylum Cyanobacteriota; class Vampirovibrionia; order Obscuribacterales; family Obscuribacteraceae; genus JADYXR01. The sequence continues at coordinate 8,274 of CAZISK010000080.1, read as the reverse complement.
GCTGGCTCATGCTGTGCGAATGTAAGATGAAACAGAAGAAGTGGCAGGATTCGATTCAGGAGCTCAAGGCGCTCTTGAACACTGAATATCCTGGATGGACCAAGTTCCCTCTAGAACGAATCCATAAAGATATCGGTTTGTGCCGATTGGCCATAGGCGATCATCAGGGTGCACTCGATAACTGGCACAGGGCGCTAGATTACGACAAGCGAGACGCGGAAGTGTGGCTGCAGATCGGCATGCTTCTCGAGGCAGAAAGGCATTACGCTTCTGCCGCGAAGAACTACAAAGAGTTCCTCCGTTTGATGGAAGACAAGAAAGACGATCGTATTGCGCACGTCAGAGATCGACTGACCAAAATCGAGCATATGCTTGCGCCAAATGAAACCAATCCCCAGCGCCCTGGTCCTTCTCAGTACATGCAGATGCAAACTGGAGAAAGAATGAAGACCGAGTATGACCTGGGGGACTTGCAACGCCGTCAGGATCAACAAGAGCAGCAAAGAAAGGGTGATTCTGGATTTTGATACACTAACCCCATTGAGTGGTGATTGAGATTCAGGAGAACCAATTGGAAAAGAAGCTGGAACTTGCCAAACGAAGGTCGACATATGCCATCGGCACCTTCTGTGATACTTGGACTATCTCATTTCGCCAATTCTTTCCACTCTTCCTGGGATGGGTGGTTTCACTGGCATTGCCAGTCGCAGTGCTTGTCGTGACTGTTATCTCTGGACTCTACTTTGACTACCGCGCGGGATTCGATCGGGGTGCCTGGTGGACGATTGCCGGTTTGCTGACACCAGGTTTGGTCATTGGCTGGCTCTGGGCCGGATGGAATTTGATTGCGTTGAAAGTGGCTCGGGGCTTGCCTGTGAGGCTTAGCGACATGTTCCGGCCACTGCCTCAGATGCTCAGCGCAGTGACCGTCTTAGCCATCTCTTCAGTCTTGATTGGATTGGGATCTTTGCTTGTAATTCCTGGCGCGTTGCTCTTCCTGAAGTGGCAGTTGGCCGCGTTCTACATTGTTGATCGAGGTTATGGACCGATAAAAGCGTTGCGCCAGAGTTGGCATGACACAGATTTTGTTTTCATTCCGCTAGCGCTTCTAGATTTGATGCTCGTGGGAATCGCCATGCTGTCTAGCGCCACCATATTCGGTCCCTTTATGTGCCATATCGCGTTCACGGTGGCATCAGCAATCGTCTATTCCAGATGGTTGACTGACGAAAACAATCCGGAAGTTCCGAAATTGGAAGAGTTGGACTGAGCCCAGAGTATGGAGCCTTCGAAACAAACCCAAAAAGTGCATCGATGTCCCGCCGTGTTGGGGAGGCGGAACATCGAAAGCGGCTCCATTTAACTTGCTAAGCAGCAACTACGGCTGCGTTTGATTCCTCGTCGTGCGACTTGTTGGAGAGTAGGCTGAGAGCCTCTTCGTAGGTCATAGTGCCTGCCTGAATTTGACTCAAGCACATAATCGCCATCCTGGCTTGGGTTGCCGAAATTGCATGTCTCATGATGAGCGCTTCTGGAACACTCATTTCGAAGTTATTGATGCTTGCCGCTGTTTCACGCAGAATAGCCTCATCGATCACTTCAGCCGCTCTCAACAGAGTGACCATCTGCTCCAGGACGTCGAATTCGACGAGCACTTGTTCGAGAGTGGTATTCATCGCATTGACCAGATGTAGAAGGCGAGCCGCCCGTTCGATGGTGAACATCGGGCTATTGAACATCTTCTGCAATCTCAGCGCTGCATCAACGACATTTTTCCGAACGAGATTGTAGGTGCCGGCTACCATCTCACCGTACTGCAAATCCTTTTCGGTGCTAAGTTCAGCCAAGACAATGCTGTCTTCATGGCTGAGAAGTTGGGCTGCGACCAGAAGCTCACCCACTTTCGGAGCAGGCTTTGCGTCGCTGGCGCCTTGCAGACCGAGGGCCTGAAGAAGACCTTCAAAGGTTTCACCTTCAAAAATGATGAATTTGAGAGCCTTAACCGCGTCGTTGAAGTGCAGGTGACGATCGCGCAGAAGTATTTGCAGATTAATACAGGTAGTAAGTGTAGATTCCTCGATTAGACCAAGATGAACCAGCGACAGTCCCAACGGATATCCGGTCTCTTGGGAGTAACGAACCGCCTCGCTCAGGTCGTCTTCATTAACTAGGTTCGATGCGAGCACCAGCTTGCCGAGCCGGCTTAATGGACCGAGATCCCGGCTGAGACCGTTCAAGCGATATGCTTCGTCTATCGTGACCTGGTGCACGTGGGCAAAGCGCAGTAGCTCTTTCGCCAATTGCGCATCGATCGACCCGGCTCTGATGGAGCCCTGTGTTTTGAGTGCACACTCAATGTCTAGCTCGCTGACATGACCGGACATTATTAGTACGCGGCCAAGCGGCATGCTTGTTCTTCTGGCGACCAAAAGACTGTTATTCAGCACGATGGGAGAGATAATTCCAGCTTCGAGGAACAGCTCTCCGAGCCGGTAGCGCGGCTCACGATTACGCTTAGTTGCTGCTGCTAACATCGACAAAACTCCATAGTAATGCTGCGCACCTGAACTGCTTCAGGCTTCGAATAGTAAAAAATTGGAATTAACCGCTTATCTTTCTCAATATTATGTTGGTAAGTAGTATTTGTGAATTCGCGAATTATATATAGCAAAAGTGCGTATATTTCTAAGAAGAGACTCATGAATAGCCGGGTTTCATCATCCAAACGGGTTCATTAATTGCTTACCTCCCTGTTTCCATGCCATGTCTTCACGATCAGTTCACGATGACTTTGTATGTTTGGGAATGCGCTCATCGACATCCGCTTATCCAAGTTTCTTATTCCGAGTCCGATAAAGTCGTACAGATAAATTTCTACTCTGCATAACTATTGGACCTCATCCGCTATTCAAGCTGTTCGTCGCATGCATATTACGGATAACTTGTGAAATTGACATGAACTTTTGATTTAAGGTGGTGCCTTGTCGATCATAAACGTACTATGAAGAATTCGACCAAGACTTGGCAAAAACTAATTTTCTGCAGAATTTTTTTTGATTAAAAACTAGTGATATAGCGATGTACAGCTGGGCCAATTAGCATCGACAGTTTTGCACTCTCGATGTACATATAGATCTAATCCCTATATACAACAGTCGGTGGGATGAAGTGCTTCTCGTGAAAATTGATCGAAGCTTGTTTTGTGATATTTGGGCAGCGAAGCACATACAGTGCGACCAGCGATTTGAAACTGCATAAGCTATAGAACCCTGGAATGGTAATTTCTGGATTGTCATTTAGAACAAGCGTTTCCATTGACCGCAGTTTTGCTGACTCCAGAATTGCCAGGTCGCGATCGTTTAGATTCAAGGAAGACAAATCGAGAAACAAAATGTCCACATCTTTCAACTGCAAGAATGCAGAGCTTTTCACCTTTGTGGAACCAATGTTCAGGAAAAGCTCCTTCATCCCGCTGAGCGATGATAACGTCGTGCCGGTGACGTATTTGCAACCCTTGAGCGATATCCATTTCAGAAGCTGCAAACCAGACAAATCCTTGACGCCGGCATCGGTTACTTTCGTGTTGTTTAAAGAGATTTTGGTGAGCTGACCCAGGGTTTTACCAATCTCCTTAACGCCGCGATCTGTAATCTTGGTGTCATCCAAACCGAGGTCCGACAGTTGTTTCATCTTACATATGGTCTGGACTCCCACATCGCTAATCTGGGTTTGATTCAAATTGAGTCCTTTCAGCGGCAGATCCACCAGCAATTTTAAACTCTCATCGGAAATGTCACTGTTGCTGAGATCTATGTATTGAGACGCCTCGATGCCTAATTTCGCAACTCGCTGGTTGGCTTCCAACAGTTCCTTGAGCTTCGGCTCGACATTTTTGTTGAACCTTGCCCAATGTATGCCGGCCTCTTCCGTCTCCTTCTTCTCTTGTTTCGACGCCATTTCGCTGGGATTCATGGTGGCAAGATTGCTGTTGCGGGAAAGCTGAAACCCGATAACGGGCTCTTTCTGATCGAGTTGATTGGTTTTGACTGCAGACTTCGATTGATAGATCGTGAAAGCACCCCACGTGCCAGCGATTGCAAGTGCAGCGATGATGGCAGCCTGGATCTTCGAAGTGCCGGACTTCGAGAATTTATGAAATCCGGTTCGAAGATAAGCGCCGGTTCTTAGAAATCCGCCGGTTTGCGTACTGGCAGTCGGGTAGTCACATGGCGCATTTCGGACCTGCTCATGCAGGTGAAAAAGCTCTTCTCTGAGCTCCGCTGTTTTCGAATAGCGTGCGTTCGGATCTTTCGCCAGGCACTTTGCAATTATCGCTTCCATCTCCTCCGGATAATTGAAATCTGGTGCCACGTCGGCTAGCCGTGGTGGTGCATCTCGCACATGTTGCATCATCACCGACGGAATGGCACCAGCTCGAAATGGTGGTGCGCCGGTCAGAACTTCGAACATCAAACAACCGATACTGTATATGTCTGCTCGGGCATCGACAGGTTTGCCGCCGCACTGCTCCGGACTCATGTAGGGAGGCGAGCCCAGTGTGAGACCGGTCTTTGTAAGGTACTGATCCTCTGTAAGCAGCTTACCCAATCCAAAATCGGTGATAGTGACTTTCAGATCATCATTCTTGAAGCGCTCGACGAATATGTTGGATGGCTTAATGTCTCTATGCAGAATGTCTTTCGAATGGGCATAAGACAGCCCGTCGCAAATCTGAATGAATATATTGAGCGCATCGAGAAATGGAACGTGCTTTTCACCGCCTTCGAGAATTTGGTCCAGTCCTCTGCCTGTAAGCAAAGTCATTGAGAGAAAGAGTGACCCATCATCGGAATGACCAAAATCGAGAATCGGAAGAATATTTGGATGCTGCATCTGCCCAAGCAGTTTCGCTTCGCGATGGAAGCGGATCACGTCTTCGTCGGATGGATCATACGAGATGACTTTGACAGCAACGTCGAGTAGAGTCTTTTGATTTTTGCATTTGTAGACAATGCCCATTCCGCCACGGCCCAACTCTTCCAAAACCATGTAGTTATGGTGATTGAATCTGGCATTACTGAATGGGGAAAACACCCGGAGCGAACCTCAGCGGTTGGAGTCATGCTTCGTAGGATACTACCATTCGCTATACATTTCCTGGTTCTGGTCCTGGTCCTGGCAAAATCCCCGAGGCTGCTTTATGATTTGATTTTCAATTTTCTCACAGCGGTTCAAACTATCGTCGCCGTGATGAGGTTACGCGCTTTCGAGAGGTCGTATGAAGAAAACAGTTGCCGTCAAGGCTTCGCCAGAACGTGTCTGGGACGCAATCATTAGCTAACGCACAGCCGATTCGACTAAACGCAAAGTGCGGTCGACTGAGGCTGGAAAAGCTATAATCGAGGAAAGCTTCGGCGGTGTGCCGGTGGTGGGTAGCTCGCGCGTAGTCTACGAAGAGATCGAGACCGTTCCCAATGAGCGAATCGATTTCAAACTGATTGAATCCGATAAGTTAAACTGCTTCGAGGGCAGCTGGATACTGTCGTCGGCCGAGGATGGCAAGTCGACTAATGTGGAGCTCTTCGCGCGCCTGGACACAAAGCTTCCCCTGCCCTTCAAAGAGCAGATACTGGGCTCCCAGGGCGGGCAAGATATGGAACACCGTTTGAAATACGTGAAGAAAAAGGCCGAGAGCCGCTAGTTCTCAGCACTGGTAGAAACGTGTCAGGTGAACACACAGCAACCATCGTACGAGTAGAATCGTGCGACTGTGACGTCAGCAATCGGAGAACGAGTAGAATCGTGCGACTGTGACGTCAGCAATCGGAGAACGAGTAGAATCGTG
>CAZISK010000080.1:0-2329 GCA_964541355.1 uncultured Candidatus Obscuribacterales bacterium | reverse complement strand
CGACTGTGACGTCAGCAATCGGAGAACGAGCCCGTAGTAGAAAGGTGTCAGTGCAAAGGCGACGCACCACTGGGAGCGCCGGCGTCTCGCCGGCACCGAACATGGTGGCACTTGCGCCGGATGGGCTCGCGAGATACGCAGGCTTACTGCGTCGTTCGATTAGTTGCACGCAGATCCTGTCTGCTACTTCGCCACGAATTTACGTCGTCTCGTCAGTGCTAGATTCGCCAGCTCTTTTTTCACCCAACTTAGAGTGTTGCCGGTGCGATAGACCATCTCCAAAAATTGCGTCGCTTGCGCCCTTGTCAAATGAGGATCTTCATGGAATTGTTGTTGGAGTTCCACTGCAGCAGGTTTAACCGTCGCGAATCAGGTTGGCTGGCTGGGAGCCTGGCGAGCTTGAAAGATTCGTGTTGGTCTCGGTTATTTGCCGGTATATGCGTTTCGACGAACGCTGTCACACTTTCCTGAAAGCCACAATCAAACGGCCAGGTAACCATTGGTGGTGCCAATTCGGTTGCCTGGCCGGGAGCTGACGAGCTTGAAAGATTCGTGTTAGTCGAGGCTATTTGCCCGTGTATGCCGGTGTCCGTTTTTCAACGAAAGCTTTCACTCCTTCCTGGAAATCATCGCTGCGACCTGCGATTTCCTGGAGGTTGGCTTCGTATTCGAGCAGATCTTCCAGGTCGTGGAACAGAGCTCGATTGACGGCGCGCTTGGTCAGACCGAACGCTTTGGTTGGACCGGACGCCAATTTTTCTGCAAGCGCGAGAGCTTCTTGCATAACATCGCTTTCCGCTACCACTTTATTGATTAGATTCAGTTTCAAAGCTTCGGCAGCAGGAAGTTTTTCTGCGCTTAACATCAATTCGAATGCCTTGGTTGCGCCTATTAGGCGGGGCAGCATGAATGTAGAGCCGGAATCAGGAACAAGTCCGACCTTTGTGAAAGATTGAATAAAGGAGGAGTTTTCCGAGGCGATTCTGTAATCGCAAGCAAATGCCAGGCTGGCTCCAGCACCGGCGGCAACACCATTTACGGCCGCGATTATCGGTTTTTCCATTCTGCGGATTTTCGAGACAATGGGGTTGTATCTGCGGCGGATCGAATCTCCAAGCGACGGACGCTCGCCGACTTCCTGCGAGATACTGCGGCTCTGCAGGTCCTGTCCGGAGCAAAAGCCGCGGCCGGCGCCAGTGATGACAATAGCGCGTACGTCTTTGTCTTTCTCCATTTCCTTGAGGGCATCTTGAAGTCTAAAGGTGAGCTCATCACTGAAGGCATTCAACTTGTCGGGTCGGTTGAGCGTGATGATTCCTACATTGCCTTTCTTTTCCGTCAAAAGAATGTTTTCTTCGGTCATTGTTTGCTCCTTGGTTTGGATAATGTTTTTTTGTTAATTGATTAGATTAGATCGCCGCCGATCCCTTTTCGAAGATTGGCGGCGACCGATGGTTTTTACTGGCTTTAGCGACCTGAGAAGGTGGGTTGGCGTTTTTCCAGGAACGCCTTCATTCCTTCTTTTTGATCTTCCGAAGAGAAGAGCATGTAGAAATTCTTTCTTTCGAATTCCAGTCCTTCCGAGATGGGTGCATCGTATGTCTTAAGAATAGCTTCCTTTGCAAGCTTCAGCGCTACAGGCGATTTCTTCGCTATTTCCTTGGCCAGGTTTTTGGCTTCTTCAAGGTAGAGTTCGACGGGAACAACTTTCACTACCAGTCCATAGTGATAGGCTTCCTGCGCGGTAATCGGTCGGCCGGTCAGGATCATTTCCATCGCTTTGTGCTTGCCGACTATTCGGGTCAAACGTTGTGTTCCACCGGCACCAGGGATGACACCAATGTTGATTTCCGGCTGACCGAACTGGGCGGATTCCGATGCGACGATGATATCGCAAGTCATCACCAATTCACAGCCACCACCCAGTGCGTAGCCGCTAACGGCTGCGATAATCGGTTTTTTGATGCGGCGGACCTTGTCCCAGGTCGCGAATCTGTCTTTCAACATGATGCTGATCGTGGTTTCGTTGGACATCTCGCCGATATCGGCGCCGGCGGCGAAAGCGCGCTCGCTGCCGGTCAGAATCATTACTCTGACGCTGTCGTCCTGATCGAAGGCTTCCAGGGCGGTGACGAGCTCATCCATGAGTTCATGACTCAGAGCATTGAGCACTTTCGGACGGTTGAGAGTTACGATACCAATCGGGCCATCTTGCTCTACCAGGATGTTCTTGTAATTCGCTTCTTTCATGTTCGTCTCCGCTTTTTTTGAAATTGTTTGAGTCATTTTTTTCTTTTAAGTGCATTTTTTCTAATTTCGAAATTTCAAA
>CAZISK010000079.1:0-14823 GCA_964541355.1 uncultured Candidatus Obscuribacterales bacterium | reverse complement strand
AGAACCGGAATAATCTCCAGTACACCGCTCAAAAGAGCGATCAGGAATGCGTACTTGATGTTGAAGGCAAAATGCAAAATGATATAAGCGACGGTCGCCATCAGCAGTATCAAGAAAAACTGGGTGCGAATGTACTTCGCAACCATGACGTTCATCTTTCCGGATAGCTGAACGACGGCATCACGTCTGTCTTCTGGAATGAAGCGCAGTAGATACTTAGCTACCGTTTCGCTGTCCATGATCAAATAAATGGATGAGACGATGCAGACGAGAATGTGCAAAAGACTCTTTGACAATAGCTCGCCCAGGTGGACCAACTCCTCCGGCTTGCCGAGCCAACGTTCCAGGTTTTGAACAACTTCGGAAGAGGCTGTCTCGACATTGAGCTGCCAGTTGAACGTGCTTGAAAGTTGTTGAATCAGGTTGGTTACGATTGCGTGTCGATCGTCGAAGAGTGTGCCGGCTTGTTCGATCAAGAGCGGCCCGAAAGCCTTGCTCAAAAGAATGATTGTGCCGAGAAAGGTTATATAGATGAGACCAACGGCAACATGCTTGGGAATCTTTGTGGCCTTGCTGACGAAGCGCACGAGCGGCAGAAGCAGATATGCCAAAATCCCGCCTACGATGAAGGGCGGGAAGACCTCACGCACAAGGTAGAGGAACCATACTAATCCAAAACTCAAAAGCCACTTGAGCATATCCTTTTTCTACCCCGGATGAGCCTGCCCAAACGGTTGCTGGTCCGCTGCCGGTTTTAACGGCAGCGAACTTCAGCTTTTAACCATTACCGTACGGCTAAAGGCTCCGGCGAAAGTTGGGAAAAATCGCGGAGACCGGCGCGAACCAGTTTTTTCAGATACCACGATGGGCGGAAACGCTCACCAAGCTCTTTATGGTGGCTTTCGATTTCGCTCAGGCACCAGTCGAGGCCTTTCTCCTCCGCCAGGCTCAGGATGCCGCGCTTCATGCCGCAGCCCCACTCCATGCCGACATCGATGTCGGCAGGCGACACGACCTCTTCTTGCAGGGCGTAGAGCGCTTCGTTAAACATTGGCAGGATGATGCGATGAGCATCGATCTTTTTGCTCGAGCGTTGAAAGTTCTTTTGGCTGTTTGCTTCTTTGATGATCTGCTCCAGCTTTGGATTTACCTTTTTCGCTTCGCCCTTTTGCGGAATCTGTCCTTCGTCATGGGAGTAGAAGCCGCTGCCGGTCTTCTGCCCGAGGCAACCATGAGCGACCAGCTTGTCAAGTAAAGGCGAGGGCTCGAAGCGTGGACCGTACTCTCTGTACAGGAAGCTGTTGACGTGAGCGCAGATGTCGATGCCGGTCATGTCGAAGAGCGTGAACGGTCCCATCGGCATTCCGAATTTGACTACCAATTCATCAACTTCTTGCGGTGACGCCCCTTCTTGCAACACGTAGAGCGCTTCATTCATATAAGGAAAGAGCAGGCGGTTGACAAGAAAACCGGGACACTCCTTGACGCGCACCGGGATCTTTCTTATCAGGTCGCTGCAAAGATTCATTGCCAGTTTGACGGTCTCATCGCTGGTCTTGACGCCGGGAATTACTTCTACAAGTTTCATCGTCTGCGCGGGATTGAAGAAGTGCATGCCCACTACCTTATCGGGACGCTTTGTGATTGAAGCGATCTCCGAAATCGACAATGCCGAGGTGTTGGTTGCCAGGATTGTGCTTGGTGGACAGATTTTATCGAGTGTCTTGAAAATATCGAGCTTGACATCAATCGTTTCGAGAGCGGCTTCAATTACGATGTCAGGCTGTCCAAGCTCATCGTAGCTGGTGGTTCCGCTGATTTGACCGAAGAGGTAGTCAGCTTCTGCTTGCGTGAGAACCTCTTTTTTTACGCGCGAGTCATACATTCTTTTTATGTTCTTCAGACCGCGCTCGACGAACTCTTCTTTAACGTCTTTTAGAACTACCTCAATCCCTGCCTGGCTGAGTACTTGCGCGATACCGCTACCCATTGCGCCGGCGCCAATAACTGCTGCTCTTTCAAACTTCATGTGAATGCCCTCACGCACACGTTGATCTTGTCTAGATTGGGCTATGCTAGCATGTACTGGAGCCTTCGGGTTCCATATCAATGTTTGTTTTCCTTTTTGCTTACTATTAAAGCCAGCGTGCAGGTGGGTTTGTATGGCGCTTGTGACCGAATTATTCAGGCGAGTTCCCAATGTCTCGGAAGGAGTCGATATGGATTCGCCGAAACACCTTGGATGGTTGATGCTTACCGGACTGGGAATAGGTGCCACCATAGGTGCTGGCATCTTCGCCATGCCGGGTATCATCGCGGGTAAGGCCGGTCCTGCAGGTGTGCTGTCCTTCCTGATCACCGGGCTAATCATTCTTATAGTGGCCGTCTGCTACGAAAAATTCTCCAGGCACATGCCTCATGGTGTTTCTGCCTACAGCTACGTCTACACGTCAATCGGTGAGTTGGTAGCGTGGGTGGTGGCATTTGGTCTGTTCATGGAATATAGTTTTGGCGCGGCGGCGGTTGCCATCGCCTGGAGCGTATATTTGCAGACGGCGTTCGATTTTATCAAGTTGGAGCCATTCTGGAAGGGATCGACGGTCAACGAGACCGGTCAGATTGTCTTCGGCGTCAACATCATCGCAATTCTGGTCGTTGGGGTGATTACACTCATATTGATGTTCGGCGGGGTGAGTAAATCGGCGAAGCTCAACTTCGCTCTTGTCGTACTCAAAATGTCGTTGCTTGCTGTTTTTCTTTGCGCTGGTATTGCCCATGTCAATCCTGCTAACTGGCAGCCTTTTATGCCGCACGGATTCGAAGGAGTTTTGCAAGGTGCGGCCATTGCGGTATTTCCGTACGTTGGCTTCGATGCACTCTACACGTTCGCTCGCGAGTCTAAAAGCCAGAAGGACACAACTCGTGGGACATTCCTTTGTGTCGGAATTGTAGCCGTGCTCTATGTCGCCGTTATGGCTGTCGCTACCGGCCTGGCACCCTGCACTATCGATGGCAAACCGAACGATCTCTTCGTAGGGTCTGAAGCTGCCGCACCTCTAGCCAAACTGCTTACGGCTGCAGGCGAAGTCTGGACTGCCAAGCTCATCGCATACGGTGCGGTTCTCGGCATCTTCAACGTGCTGCTCGTGCTCTGCATGGGCGGACCTCGGATCTTCCGCAACATGTCCGAAGACGGCTTGTTGCCCGCAATCTTCAAGAAATCGCATCTCGGAAATCCCACCTTCGGAATCTTGCTTAACGGCATCCTGGTCGCTGCCTTTGCAGGCTTCATGCCCTTTGGCGAAATCGCCGACATGATGGTTCTGGGTACGCTTATCGCTTTCGTCTTTGTCTGCGCCGGCGCCTGGCGCAACAAACTCGTTAATCCTGTTCTGGCACTTGCGGGGATAATCGGTTGCACAGTGCTAGCTGCGAACCTCAACCCGGTGGTGCTGAAAACCTATGCCATCACCTGCCCTGTCGGACTGTTGATTTATACATTCTACGGCTTCCGGAACAGCCGGCTGCGTAAGCTTGGCGCTGCCGGTGGTGGCATAGCCGAAACCGGGTCCTGACCGCCTGCACTGAATAACGCCGATGCAACCGGTTCGGGTTAGTTTTTATCCTCGAACTCCGCGATTTTTCTGTCTATGATTTTCATTGTCAGTGGGAAGCTCTCTTTTACCAGCTTCCACCGGTCATCATAGTCTCCGCCGCCATACTTGGCGTTCATCAGCTCCGCGAATGTTTCATGCTGACCGCGAATATCTTTCTGCAGGTAATATGCGATTCTATTCCGCACAGAATCGTCCCTGATCTGGCCAATATCAAGAAGGTAAGCGTGCCTGTACTCTTCCGTTTCTGATACTTGACCCAGATAATGATCTACGGCGTGGCCGAGCTCGTGCTTCAACGTGCCGATCGGGTCGTGCGTGTAATTCCAATCGAAGCCGTTACTGATGATGTATTCACAGACCACGATGTCACCGTCATGAAACATACCTGGACAGTCTTTGTAGGTGCTTCCCTCCATATAACCGGAAGGTTGTCTATTCTCATAGGACGGCTCCTTGTCGACCAAAGTTGGAGTCAACCAGATCTTGCAGCCTCTCCCCTGTATTAGGCTCAGCAGTTTTGGTGGATAACTCTTAAGCGCTTCCTTGGCGCGATACTCGAGCGTTGCTGAGACCGCCGGTCTGTTTTTCAGCGGCTTGACTGTCTGCACGAGTGTATTGATGAGCGATGGGCTAGCACCACCTGTGGCGGCACTGACCGTGTGAGAGCTCGAAGATTCTTGATCGTCTTTGTTGCTTGGCTTGGGCTTGGTGGTGGCAACCGTCGCCAGTTTTGAATAGCGCAGGGTGGCATAGCCGGCGTCTTTGAAGTGAGCTTCGTAGGCCTTATCGTTTTTCTTGAGGAAGTCCATAACGCCTTTGATTTGCTTATGGTTCTGGAAGTTGCGAGCGACGTACCAATACGCTTTCAAGGCTGTCTCGCTGTCTGCCAGCAGCCAACAACATGTCGCGTAATAGACATAGCTGTCGACGAAAGTCTTATCTTTCTGGATCACGTCCCAGAATAAAAAGGCAGCTTCCTTGTAGCGCTTTTGTTGATAGATCCCGACGGCAATTTGATACTCCTCAGCGCTGGTGGCTGCTCGTGATGAAACAGACAAATTGAGCAGTATTAACAGGCAGACAAATAACGTGGTCAGACGTAAGCAGGCGCGCTGCTTAACAACGGGATTGCCCATGGACAAATCTTCCTTCCTGCTAAAATCTTCAACTTGCAAAACGAAATTCTCTCTTCGCTTTTTTGTCGGCTCTCCTAAGGAGAATAATACTACGCATTCCTCGCTTTCAAGGTTAGCCGTCTGCCTGAGCGGTAGTTGAGCCGTTGTCGCCGGATTGTTAGCTGGACGCATGCCCTTCATCCGTCAAAGATACTTGGCAAAATGGAAAGAGTTTTGCCATTTCTTTCCTGCTCAGATGTCGACTGACTTCCAAGCAGGTTGATGGATGTCATTCCTTTGATCTGGCCAAGCTTTCTTAACTGAGCCATCGAACAGTTGGTGTTTTTCAAAACCAGGTCGAATTTGTCCAAAGTAGCGAGTCCATTAATATGATCGTCGTTGATATCGATGTCTGGCAATACCAACTTCTTGCTGCCCGGTAATGCGGTCAGTCTGGTCAAGCCATCGCCTGTGATATCACAATCGTTGAAGACGCATTCTTTGAGCTTGACCATGTCCATTGGGCTGACGAGCGACTCAATTGTTAGATCGGAGCCCCTTGCAGTTGGTGAAAGTGACTTTGGTCAGGCGCCTTTGACGAAGCGCTATTTCGCGTCGATCCAGTTTTTCCCTACACCCAGATCTACCTTGAGCGGAATCTTCATCGGTTGCCCAAGCTCCATCGCCGTTTTAACGATCTCTAGCGTCGCCTCCAGTTCGTTGGCGGGTACTTCGAGCACCAGTTCGTCATGCACCTGCAAAACCAGCCTTGCCTTACTACCAGCCTCGTCAAGACGTCTGTCCAGATCGAGCATCGCCAGCTTCATGAGATCCGCAGCTCCGCCCTGAAGTGGAGCGTTGCAAGCGGCTCGCTCGTCGGCTTTTCTGATGCCGGTGTTACGATCGTTGAGATGCTTGAAATGGCGTTTTCGTCCCCATAGCGTACTGACGAAATTATTCGCCCGGGCTTCTTCGATGGTCTGGCTCATGAACTTTTTGACTCTGGGGTAGCGGCTGAAGTATTTGTCGATGAAGGTCTGAGCCTCCTTCGTACTAATGCCCAGCGATTGCGCCGTCGCGAACGGTCCTTGCTGGTAGATCAAGGCAAAGTTCAGCGTCTTGCCGACTCTGCGCATGTCGTCGTCTACCTTCTCGATGGGAACGTCGAAGATCTCCATTGCCGTACGGGCATGGATATCCTGATTGCGGTTGAAGGCGTCGATCAGCGTTTCATCGCCGGACATGTGAGCGAGCATGCGGAGCTCGATTTGCGAGTAGTCGGCGGAAATAAGAAGTGAGTCCGAATCTCCGGTTATGAAAGCCCGACGTATCTTTCGGCCGAGCTCTGTGCGAATCGGAATATTCTGCAAATTGGGATTGCTGCTTGATAGTCGCCCGGTCGCTGCCACAGTCTGATTGAACTCGCCGTGCAAGCGCCCATCGCGCCTGGAGATCTCCTTAGGAAGTGCATCTACATAAGTCGAACGCAGTTTCGACAGGTGGCGATAATCCAGAAGCTTGGCTATGATCTCGTGTTCTCCTTTGAGCGCCTCGAGGACATTTTGATCGGTGGAATAGGCGGTTCCGCCCTTCGTCTTTGCTTTTGTCGAAAGCTTGAGCTCTTCGAACAAAACTCTCTGAAGCTGTTGGGTCGAATTGATGTTGAAGGTGTGACCGGTTATCTGAAAAATGTCTTTCTCGAGTTGTGTGAGGTCGACTATCAACTCCTCAGAAAGCGTTTTCAGGTAATCGCGGTCGAGGGCGACTCCGGCCTGTTCCATGCGAGCCAGCACCGAAGATAGTGGCAGATCCATTTGATGAAGCAGGTATCTCTGCTCATCGTCGAAAGTGCAGCAATAATATCGGGCCAATTCCAGAGTTACCCTGGCGTCATCAGCGGCATATGGGGCGACGCTGGAGATGGGAGCCAGTCCCATATCGATCTGCTTTTTGCCCGAGCCAATCACTTCGGTAATGCGCTTCATGTAATGATTGAATATGCGCTCAGATTGCTCTTTCAAACCGTGCTTGTCATCTGGATCTACGATGTAGCTCGCCAGCATCGGGTCGCTTACCATGGGACCAAGTCTAATACCCAAAAGTGAGGTGGCGTTCATTTCAAACTTGGCATTCTGTGCGATTTTGCCGATCTTCGGATCTTCCAGAATCCCCTTCAATTTGCTTGATACTAGCTCTTTTGGCAGTTGCTCTACGCCTATGTAACGATGTCCGACCGGAATGTAAGCAGTTTTCAAATTCTTGATTGCCGAGGCGCCGTCGGCGACCAGGGTACCGCCTTCGTTCTTGATGCCTTCTCCCCAGGCGAATGCCCATCCGACAATTTCAGTGTCGAGAGAGTTGATGCTGTCTGTTTCCAGATCGATTGATAGAACCTCCTGCCTTGACAGCTCGGCAATCAGATCGTTAAACTCGCTCTCCTGAATGACGATCTGAGGCGTAGGCAGTCCGCCGAACTTGGGCATCTCAATTTCGATCCGGGGCGCTTTTGGTTCGGCAAGCGAGATGGCGAGCTCCGAGACCTCCTCCATCCTCTCTGGTGGCGCACCGCCTTCGATATCGGAGAATGCTATCGGCGCCACTTCCAGTGCGTTGATGATGTTCTTGAGCTTCTTTTCCAGCTCTTTCTTGTCTTGACCTTCTTCTGAAAAAGAGGTGGCCAGGCAAATCGGAAGCCGATTGATCAGGCTGCGGAACTGCAGACTTTTGAAGAACCTTCCTGCTTGTTCAATATCCGGCATCGTGAGCTTGCACGATTCGTAGTCGAAACTCACCGGCACATCGAGTACGATTCGGGCAAGACGCTGACTGGCGAATGCTATCTCGCGTCCTTCCGTGAGCTTCTTCTTGACCGCTTGTTGTGAGATCTCGTCGATGTGCTCGTAAACGCATTCGAGCGTCTTGTATTGGGCTAGAAGCTTCACGGCTGTGACAGGACCGATGCCTTTCACCCCAGGGATGTTGTCTGAGGCATCGCCACAGAGTGCTTTGTAATCGATGATCTGATCAGGCCACACTCCCATTTTTTCGAAGACCTCGTTCTTCTTAAAGCTGGCTAAGCCGTTCTTTCCGGGCATCAGAATTTCGATCAAACTGTCTGCGTCGCCGACCAGTTGGAAGGCATCTTTGTCGCCTGTGAGGATGATTACTCGTCGACCGTCTTGAGCCGCTTTCGTGGCTACCGTGCCGATGACGTCGTCGGCTTCGAATCCGGCTAATTCCAGAATTGGAATATTGAGAGACTCGACTCCACGTTTGATTAACGGCCACTGCACGGCCAGGTCGTCGGGCATCTCCTGACGATTGGCTTTGTATTCGGCGAACTCTTCGTGGCGAAACGTTGGCTCATCCAGATCAAAACAGACCGCCAGCATATGTGGTGCCTGACGATCGATGAGATCGAAGAGCGACATGAAAAAGCCCATTACTGCCCAGGTGGGCACACCGGTTTTTGTCCGCATACCGGTGGTCAAAAGAGCATAGAAAGAGCGGAAGGCTAATGAACTTCCATCCACCAATACCAGGGTTTCTTTTCTTTCCATTGCAGAATTCTCTAATGTCTGCCGGTCTTTGAGCTCGATTCCTGGTTCCGTCATAGTCGGTTCACCCTTCCTAGTCTCGCACAATCTTTATTAGAATCGATTACCGGCGCTTTCGTTTCGTTTTATCATCTTCATCGGCATCCGGTTTCGGATCAGGCCTTGGGGTCGATTGAGAGAGGCCTTGTCCGGAGACGACTTCAGAAAGAGGCGTTCCTTCCGAAAGCGATGGTGCTTCGATGCCTATGAGGGCGGCGATTGTGGCTGCAATATCGGAAGGCGAGACATCTGCGCCGTGCTTGCCGCCTTTGATGCCATTGCCGAAGAGCAAGAGCGGTACCTGGCTGTCATAAGAGAACGGCGAACCGTATCCGGTGCCGGTCGATTCACCAAGAAAGACGTAGCCCGATTTAGGTGACACGAACAGCTCGCCGCTGCGACCGAAGTAGTAGCTTCGTCGCACTTTCGAGGACTGTGGGCTGTTGGGCGGTTGGTTGGTGTAAAGCTGCCAGGCCGTGAATACTTCACCAATACCTGGGACCGAGTGAGCGACACGCGACACCAGCGCTTCGACGTCCGGTTGTCTAAGCTTTTGACGATCGATTGCATCGAGGTTGAGGTACAGGTTGGGGGGCTCGAACGCTTCGATCCAGTCTTCATGACCCAGGGTCGAGTCGAGCTTGGAATCGAGGAAGGTGGTGAATACTTTGGGATCGATCCGCCCGCCGTCCATGCCGCGCTCTTTAGCGAATTCGGGGATCAGGGGGCAACCGTGGGAGGCGGTAAAGACGATCATGGTTTTGTTGAATCCGACCTTTTCGTTCAACATCTGGAAGAGCGAGGCTAGATTTTGATCCATTCTCAGGACCAGATCCTCGGTCTCCTGACTGTATGGACCGAAAGCTTGAGTCAGTTTTTCCCCTGCGTTTAAACCGACAATAAGAAGATCGGTATCAGGGTGCTGCCCGAGGAATTCCTTATCGACAGCCTCTCTAGCAAAATCGATAACCATCTGATTGGCGAACGGCGTCATACTGAACTGCTCGCAGTAGTCCTGACCTTGTGCGCCAGCCTGGATTACGTGTGGGAAAATCTTTCCATCTCCGACCGCCGTTCTTTCGTACGGATAGTCGTCTTTTGTCGAGGCCGCGTATTGATTTTCCGGAAGCAGTCGTTGCCAGGGCTTGCCCATGTATTTTTCAGCATAGTGCTGGTCGTTGAACGCCGACGCCCATGCAGGAAGAGCCTTGCTGTATTTGGATGACGTCACCATATTTCCCGACTTCGAGTCGAGCCAGAAAGCGTTGTTGGCCAATCTTCCTCCCAGGAGTAAGGAGGAGCTCTGGTCTAACGCTATGGAAAATACTTTGCTGCGACCGTTGGTGGCTAGTTTGAGCTGGTCACCAATAGTGGTGCCCGCTGCCTTATTGCTTCCGGCGCTGCCGCTTGCGCCCACCAATTCGGACGAGTCGTCGGCGATAGCAGAGGTGGTTGTCTTCTTTCCGCGTGTGTACCATGAGTTGCCGACCACCCCGGTGTTCCACGGGTAGGCTCCGTTGGCGATGGCGACTGCCCCGGTAGCAGCGTGGGTCGTCGCGTGATCGTAGGTGCAGCTCGGATACTGCGCTCCTTGCTCCATCAACATGCGCAGACCGCCAGCCTGGAACCTGTCTTTGTACCGGGCAAGAAAGTTGTAGGGAAACTGGTCGGCCACAATCAGAACAACCAGGCTCGGTCGACCTGAATCACCTGATTGAGCCATACTGGGCGGTTGTAACGAAAGAAGTAGTAGTAAAAGACATAAGCAAGACGATACAAATCTCAAAAACAGATTCGATTTTGAAGAAAGTTTTGCGCGCGCAGATGCTGTCAAGATATCCCTCCCCAGGGTTCAACCCACTTCCACACGACCGCAGGTGCTTAACCTGGGTCGGCCAAGAACAGGTATTTTACTTGGTTGGGCGAGGATATTCAGCGGCTTGACAGGCTTAATTCACTTCAAATTACTTTGTGAAAGCGTGCATTTATGTACCTGTCTTGATATCTTTGTGTGGTCTGACAGCTGTATCCGTGTCGCTCGTTTCAACGAAGTGCGACACCCGTTCTGGAGATAGCTGCAATTTAGTGGAGAAATATCGAATGAGTGAAAGAACCACTTTAATCAAAAAAGCTGTTTTAACCAGCGTTGGAGCCACGTC
Source organism: uncultured Candidatus Obscuribacterales bacterium (assembly GCA_964541355.1). Taxonomy (GTDB): domain Bacteria; phylum Cyanobacteriota; class Vampirovibrionia; order Obscuribacterales; family Obscuribacteraceae; genus JADYXR01. Next base: position 4,336 of record CAZISK010000079.1, on the reverse strand, counting down.
TAGTATCGACCGCATCAAAACGGCTCTCAATGACGCCATGCAGGATGTTGTCAAGATAGGGCAGGACCTCGTCACGGAGCTCGAAGAGCAAGGCAAAATCAAGGCTGATAATGCTCAGTCATTCTTGAAAGGGCTTCAAGACGAAGCAACCAAGCGTTCGGGTGAAATCGAACGCAAAGTTACCGAAAAGGTCCAGGAAAAGGCCAGAGATTTTGGTTTTGTCTCAAGAGAAGAGTACGAAGAGCTGATCGAGCGCCTTGAAGCGCTTGAGAAAGCCAGCGGCTTGAGCCCTGCCGAAGTGGACGAAACCAAGAAGCGCGCCAAATCGAAAAAAGCGAAGAAAGAAGAGTCTGCTGAAGAAACCGGCGAATAGCCTGATCTGAACAAATGAAGCTTCTGAAGCCAGTCGACGGATTTTCCGTCGGCTGGTTTTGTTGTGATCTACAGTAGATCGGCAGGTATCGGCGGTATTTGAGGGGTCATGAGATGCCTCGACGGTTCGGCGATGTATGCCCCTGGAAGGATTCCACTCTTCTCCGGCATCGGTCTTCTCACTTGAAATTCAAGGGCCAAAGCACAGTTTGTCTGGAGCTCGGGGGAGAGCTTCTTAATCCAGGACGAGTCATTGTTGACGATCAAGCGACTCTTGCCATCATGAATTGGATGCAGCAACAGATCGCGCATCGCGACAGACCACAACGCTTGTCGATCGCTACCGCTCATGGTTGCATTCTTGGAATAGTAAAAAGCCTGATCTTCGGAGATCGGAGTGGCGGCGAATGGATAATCCGTCGATGTGTGTATGGTGGCATTGCGCTCGGAAGCCAGATCGCTTGCGTCGAGCAGCACCGTGAGTGGTTGCATATCGTCGTCGAGCTCTACCTCGGAAATGATCTCGGACACCGGCTTCTTGTCTATAGTTTCCTTTCCGAGATGCTGAGCAATCTCGCTATAGGGCGTCAACACTTGCAGATCTTTTTGAAACCATGGTGATACCTGCGTCTGTTTACTCTCATCGAAAGAAGAGTCTGCTACGGCGCGGTTGGCGGTTTCGAAAAACTGCTCCTCCTTAACCGGTTGGGCGATGGGAATAAAAACCAGATGCCGACCCAAAAGGTAGGCTGTTGTGGGCGGATCAAATCGATGTAGCCCATTGCGTAGCTGAGTAAATGTGGTGGCGGCCAGCTCGTACGTTTTAGCGCCGGTGCGGTCTGCGTTAAGTCGTGCGGTTCTTGTTAGTTCGAGTATTTTGTGCAGCACACTCAATCTATTTTGATCGGCGAAGCAAGATGTGTTGAGCTCGTCGATCTGCCTAAGCGATGATGCAATTTTCTGATCCAGCTTGCTTGTGGCACCAGCTGAGGTGCCTCGATTGCGGCGCAAGGAGTTGATTCTCATTGTTAGAGACGAGAGCTCGAGCTGTTTTATCGCGATTCTCGAGCTCAAACCTCGGCTTTCGACGAGTATCTGGTTCTTGACGAGATTGGCGGTGGCTATAGTCTCGAGCGCTGCCAGGTTGGTTGTAAACACCGCCTCCAGGTAGTTATTGCACAAAGTCTTGTCGAAACCGATCCTCCCGGCTAGATTGACATTGCCGGAACGGTCGATGTAAAGCGGAACAGCACTCTGCGGGAACGGCACTATCTGATTGGGGTATTCGAAGCACTGTCCGATTGCGCGCTGCTCTTCGGTACTTCCGCCGCTCATCAGCGTCCGTTCCCTGGCGCCGGTGTCTTGCGCGAGACAGCTGTTTGCAGGGTAACCAACCTCGACCAGGGTTCGCCTGGAAATGGTCCTGAACTCCATTGACAGCGCTTTGACAACCGCTTTTGGATCGGGAGCCGGGTTAAGACTTCTGAGCCAGTGATAAAAACCGACTGCGAGAGCGTCCGAGGGCGACATTGCAGGCAGCGCCGGTGCAATCGTCAGTTTTAAGCTGCCGCTACCCGGTACGGAGCCGCCGGTAGCCTGCTGCCAGTAGCCCTCACCTGACCAGGTTCTGGAGTCAAAGAGCTGAGCCGCGGTTTTGAACTTGTCGGCTCGCCCCTGGGGAAATCTGAATACACAACTGCTCGCCATCGCCTGTGGTGCGCTGCCACCAATCAGGGCCGACAGCCGGCGTACGAATCTAACCTTCGTCGTCGACTTACGCTTAGGCTCGTAAGTCACTGTAAGAGTGATGGCATTCGGCATCATGCCTCGTGCCAGTCCGATGAGCTGATTCGATTCGATGATCTGACAGCGCTCCGCCACCGGAAAAAAGCGGACATGTCTGCCCAAGCCGGCCGATACCGGAGTGGATGAACGGAAATAGCCGTTGACGACGTAGGACTGGGCTTCCTCGGATGGAGGGTACTTGCAGGTCTTGGCCAACAGCATGGTGTTCTCGTCTTTGAGTCTTGCCAGACTGACGCTTACAGCTACGGTCCTAAAATCTGTGGGCTCCTGTTGCTTCAGCGTATTCAGGATCTGTCCGGAAGCTGTCTCGGGCGGCTGCTTGTCGTCGATACTTGCGCTTCCCTCTATCTCGCTCATGCGATCGCTGAGCCGGCGCTCGATTGCCTCGAGTTCGTTCAAATCGTGTTCGACCCAATCGGATGCTACTTTGCTTTTAAGCATGTCGGCTACCACCCAGGCCGAATGCAGGGAAGCTTTGGCGGAGTTGAGCGAGGTTATTCTGCGCGCCTGTCCACTATAGTCCGGTCCAGAACTTTGAATCGTATCGCAGATTCCGACCGGCCCGAAGCCGGAATGCTCCTCGGAATATGCAGCCAGCTTTTCAGCAAGCACGAGGGTCTGCGTCTTGACCGGATCCTCGACCTTCTGATCGATGTTGAGGCGACCCATTACCAGAATATAGACGGCGATCAATGTTCCGGTGGTTATTGATGCCACCATTACATGCCATAATGGATAATCGCTCACCCTCGAGTTAGTCACATCGAATACTTTGGAAAGCCTCTTAGACACAAAGGTTTCAATTGAGTAGCATACTGGATAATAGCAAGAATAATTTGACTGTTTGCTACCGTTGTTGGTGAGAGTCGATGGTCGATAAGTGCGGATCTAATCACTATCCTTCGTCCAAAACAGCTCTTTCAGTCCTGATTTTAGTAGGCCTGTTCGTTTCCTGCCCGGCAATTATCGGACTGACCGCATATGTAGATGCTGCCGGACCCGGTGAAGCGATGATTTCCGATCCAAGTTTGCGCTCGCTGGACAAGCTTATCGATGACGGCACTTATTCGACCGCACGGATGAAAATCGAGAAGCTAAAGCAGGATAACCCGCTCGACCCCGACGTCTGTCTTTTAGCCGGTCGCCTGTATCGCAAAATCGGTCTGTGGTCCTTGTCGATAGTTGAATATGAGACGGTAAAAAACATCAAGCCCAGCCTCGCGGAACCATACATCGCTCTTTCAGAGATGCATCTTGAGAGTCTCAGCGTCGAGATCTCTCTTTCTCTTGCCAGAGAAGCGGTTCGCTTGGCACCGAATGAGGTGCGCGCTAAACAAGCGTTGATCGCAGCTTTGATAGCAAATCACAATGTCAAAGAGGCTCAGGAAGTGCTTTCGAAGATGATAACGGGTAGCGCGTCTGATCCCGAGATGCTCTACCTTTCCTCTTCCATTCACAGCAAGATGGGAGATGTCGAGACAGCGAAGCAAGAGCTCGAAAAGGCGATGGCTCTCAGACCGGAGAATCTAAACTGGTTATTCGATCTTTGCGAGATATACGAAGCCAACGGCGAGTACGATGCAGCACGAAAGGCTGTTAGCAGGTATGTCGAGGTTGCGCCTGAATCAATCAAGGCTCTGAGCAAGCTTGCTCAGATTCTCGAGTTGAGGCTTTACGAGCTTGATTCGGCGAGTCAAATCTACGATCGAATGCTTTTGATTGAACCTGACAACGCAATTGCGCTTGCTGGAAAGGAGCGCCTCGAGAAGAAGCGTAAGGATTTTGCATCTTTCGTCAAACGTAGTCTGTATCGCGCATTTAATTGGTTGACGACTCTTTTTCAGGCGTCAAAGGGCTGAGATTTTTTCGAGGGAGGCTGTAGAGCCGGCTTTGTGGTTGAACAAATTAAGAAAGCAATTGCAGTCAATCGTTTTCTGTTGCATGACTTTGGAAACGCAATTTGACCAGTTCACCAGATAGTCAAATACAGCTCAGTTGCCGAAGAACTGAACTGTATTGAAAGTTGAGGATTTTTGGCTGAGCCTCTAGCGGATGTGTTTGCTCAACACGCGCTTCGGTCCGTGAATCGGATCTTCAATAACGACGGTGTTGTCCCGCATCGGTCCGACGCTGACGATTGCAATTGGAATATCGAGCT
>CAZISK010000078.1:0-14876 GCA_964541355.1 uncultured Candidatus Obscuribacterales bacterium | reverse complement strand
GAACCTAACACACCCGCTGAGAGCCGCGTGGTCCTTGTACCATGCGGCTCTCTGTTTCTAGACATTGAAATGTATTCGTCTTTTCAAGAGCATATGATTTTTCTTTCCGATGAGATATATAGCCAAAGTATGGTCAGTCAATTAACCAGGTTCAAAGCCTGGCTCTTCGAAGGGATAAAAGGAAAAGAAAAGATACACAAAGACCCCTGGTGGTCGGTTATGTGTCTGACCGGTGTCGACTACTTCTCATCGATGGGATTTCAACCTGGACTTGCTTTCCTAGCGGCGGGCATCCTCTCTCCTCTGGCTACGCTCAACCTCGTCATTGTCACCCTCATAGGCGCACTGCCTGCCTATTGGATGGTAGCCAGCGAGAGTCCTCATGGAAGAGGCAGCCTGGCAATTTTTGAGAAGTTCGTCAAAGGCTGGGTAGGCAAGTCCATTGTTCTGGTCATACTCGGGTTTGCCGCCACCGACTTCATTTTTACTATCACGATGTGCGCTGCCGACGCCACCGCCCACATCATAGAAAATCCGCTCTGGCCTCACGAGTTTCGAAACAGGATCGTTATCACATTGGTCTTGATCGCCGCTTTAGGCGGGTTATTTCTCAGGGGATTCAAAGAAGCGATTCAAGTGTGCCTGATTCTTGTCGTTGCTTACTTGTGCGTCAACACCGTAACGCTGGTCTGGTGCTCCGTTTATCTTTTTGAACACTGGCACCTGATGGAAGCCTGGCTGCAACGAATCAATCACGACTTCCCCGACCCCTGGCGAATGGTGGCAGTATCCGTACTGGCATTCCCTCAATTGGCTCTCGGTCTTTCCGGATTCGAGACGGGTGTTGCGGTCATGCCGCATGTAAAGACTATAGAAGGAACGTCCGAGGAGGAACTCGCCGACAGAATCAAGAAAACCCGCTTGCTCCTCGTCACCGTTGCCATCATCATGGGAGCATTTTTGCTCATCGGATGTCTGATTACAACGGTTTTGATCGAGCCGCAACTGTTCAAAGAGGGGCAGGAAGCGAACGGTCGAGCTCTAGCCTACCTGACTCACAAACATCTCGGAGATAACTTCGGTACTGCATACGATATCGTCACCGTATTGATTCTCTGGTTTGCTGGAGCCTCCGCTATGGCGGCGCTACTGAGCCTGGTGCCTCAGTACCTGCCGCGCTATGGCATGGCGCCGGCGTGGGCCGCGGCGAAGCGACCGCTGATTATGTTTGTCACCGTTCTCTCTTTTGCAATCACCATCGCATTTCGAGCCGACGTAGATTCTCAGGCCGGCGCATTTGCAACCGGACTGCTGGTTCTCATTACCTCCGGAACGATTGCAGTGACAATGGTGGTCTGGCATCAAAACAAACTAAAGAGATGTGCCTTCCTTGCCATAAGCGCTCTGTTCGTGTATGCGGACATCAATGTCATGGTCACGCGCCCGGATGGACTGGCGATCTCGTTGATGTTTATCGCCTCGGTTCTGGTCAGTTCGCTGGCTTCGCGAGCAATCAGATCGACGGAGCTGCGCATTGAAGAGATCGTTCTAGACGATCGAGCCATGTCTTTTATAAAGCACGCCTGTAATCGCAGATGGGGCGAGGTGCGTATCCTGGCGCACAAGAAGGACAACCTGGAAGACGATGACTACGACAGCAAGGTGAAAGAAGCCAGACTTGCACATAGCATTCAGCACCGGGAGGGAGACTTTATCTTTCTCGAGGTCACACCTGAAGATGTTTCAGACTTCATAGAGGAAAGACTGTTTATCACCGGTCATGATGTCGGCGGATTCGAGGTGTTGCGCTGCTCCTCTCCGTCTGTCCCGAATGCAATTGCAGCACTCTTGTTGCATATTCGAGATATGACCGGAAGAGTGCCGCACATCTATTTCGGATGGACGGAAGGTCATCCGATTGCGTACGTCTTCAAATACATTCTGTTTGGCGAGGGGGAGACGGCGCCACTGACAAGAGAGATCTTGCGTTCACAGGAGTCAGATCCACACGTATTAGCCACATAAACACGAAAAGTACTCCTAAGGAACTTGATAATAAAAAGGAGCCGTCCGATATCAAGTAGGGCGATTAGATTTTGGTACCTGTGATGCGGCATTCCGATGATGACTTGCAGCGAGAACGCCAATTAGGGAAAGAGCCTTGCGTCGCGATCTGGGATTTGCTCACGATCATTTGGTCGGTCTGCAATTGACTCAGTATCGTGGACAATCTGGTCAGGATCTTTAAACGTGAACTTTAGCGGCACTCCTAACTGTTTGGCATTACTGACAAACTTTTCGAGTTGACGATATTCCGCGCCGGGTTTTTCGTTGTAGCAAAGTCGGAACTCCCAGTTTGGCTCAAGACGTTCGCCTTCGATCGTTTCTGGAACGATCCGCCAATAGTACTGGTGGGTCGCACCACGAGGCACCCATAGTTGATCCACGTGGAGCAATTTCAGGTCGTTTACTGAGATGACTTTGGGAGCATGGAAGAGCGGATATCGCACGGTAAGTGTTTTTCCATCGTTAGACAACTCAAGACGGTTGTATCCATTGATCTCTTGAAACAGGAGAACCACTGGTATAAGAAGGCACCACGCCGAGATTAGATATGTGACAGTGGCGATCAATTTGCCTTGCGGATGCGGCTGCCTAAGGTGTGACATCCACCAACCTACGCCAGCAAGAACGCATGCCAGAGGTAACATGATTGCATAAACAATCCAAATGGAACTAAGCGATGCGGGACTTCCAATTTCCATTTTAAGTGACAACCTCCAAGCGGGATGACTTCTGTTATCTTGCAGCAATGAGCTACGTTGGATACATGAGCCAGTCTGGGTTTATTTCATAGTGCCCGAGCGGATTCGTATGCTTCCAGAGCAGCGGGCTTGCAACTGCCAAATCATCATCGGCGATCGCGTGTCCTCGAGTCCTCAGCCGTTCAAGCACCGCCGGTAATTGCTCAAGGTTCCAGACGACAATTGCGTTATGCAAGATCGCAAGACAACTAAAGGAGTGTATCTGGTCCAGGAAGTCCTTCGATCTCAGCGCGCCTTGCTTGCCAAAGAACAGGAAGCGGTCCAGGCTATGCGACCGCTCGCCCTTGTTGATTTCCTTGGTTTGCAGCCTGCGAAAGTCCTCGTCATGCAAGCAACGCAGGATGAGTTTTGTCTTGTCGATTCGGCCGATTTCGCGTAAGCCCTGATAGACCGAGTTCTGCCGAGCATAGGAACTGAGCTTAGTGAGAATAAGCGACGCCGAAACGCGCCTGGTCTGAATCGATGCCATCACACGCACTACGTCATCCCAGGCTGTGTGGACCAGATTTGTCTTGATGGTACCTGCGATTATCGGGTCCAGGTGCGGAAAAGTTGGAGCCCGCTCAAAACGGTACAACGTTTTATCCTTAATATCTTTGATGCGCGGCGCCAATTGAAAACCCAAAAGAGATGCGGCTCCAAGGACAGATTCAGTGTAGCCATGCGTATCCGTAAAGCAAAGGGTCGGATCGAGTTCTGTGCCGTGTTCCAGTAGTCCATCCAGATCGTAAGCAGCTTCGCGTAACTTGCAGGGAATCGGTTGCTGATGCAACATCAAAAGATTGTCAGCCGTGTGCGTAACCATTGTTATGCCGCGGTCTTTCAAGATCGGGCTGTAGTCTGTACGCAGAAGGTTTGCAGGGGAGTAAAAACGCATTCCATCTGCAGAGCAAGTATCGCCCGCGCCAAAGGTCTTGGTGATTGGCAGATTGAAGCCGTGATTCACCAAGTCGATCACTGCGGCTTTCAGGCTGTCGGGCGTAAAGAACCAGTCTGCCATTGCACTGATTTCAGCATGCGTTATTCCCGGAGTTGCCATCGCCATTCTGTATGGACCGATGTTGCAACCGATGGCAATCAACGCAGCTATTGCGTTCCTTCGCAGAATCTGCGGGGGGAGCTTGGATTCTCGTAGCGCCGGCGTCACAAAGTGGCGCAAGAAACCAGTCGCTTTATCGAGATCAATCAATACTTGTACCAGATCAACACGCGGCAATTCGCTCTGGATCAGCGTTCGTAGCTGCTTGACTCTGAGAGCGCGCTGCTTATCGCCACCTTCAAATGGCGACAAAGTGAAAGTACCTTTCTCTGGATCGATTTTGAGAAGTTTGTTTGACGGCGCTCCCCTGTCAGCGGTGGCAGTTACCTTTTCAAGCTCCTGGCGGCGCTGGCTGATGAATTCGACAGAATCAAGAGGAAGTCCAAGCCTCTGGTAGTGAGCATGCTTTGCATCGTGCCATTCGTCAATTGGAATCAGTAGATCTTCAAGGTCGCCCCAGCGCCGCGAGTTTGAGACCGTGATTTCGCCAGCTTTGATATTTTCATTCATCGTTGAGAACAACGCAATCTCATAATGCGGTCTTGAGATTACCGTCTTGCCACGCTCTTCACGGATCACGTGTTTTCGCCACCGTTTGGACAGAAAGGCTGTTGGTGCGGCATTGTCGAGTTTGCGTCGACCTTGCTGGTTGACGCTGTTCAAATAGGCGACGGCTTCACCGACAGGCGAATTTTCCTTGAATTGAAAGGGTGTTGTGAGCAGCATTTGCGGCGAATACTTTCGTGTCTCGCCGTAAAAAGTACTCATAAAATCCAAATGAGCATCCGTACCGAACTTTATGGATTGGCAGTCGGCAAGCAGTTCCCGCAGGGACTGAGCTGACCGTTTACTGAATATTTCTTTGCGCACATCCAGGTCGACAATGTCCTCATCAAGGACAATCGTGCCGAGGTCTTCGAATGCTTCGATTGCTTCTGTTCGTGCTTTTTCGGCAGCGCGAAGGAGCGCCTCTTTCTTTTCCTTGGCTTGATTTTGGTAGCGAGTAATTAGCCGATCATGCATATCCACGATGGCATCAATCGTTTCCGTAAGCGCAGCGTTCAGGAATGCTGCAACGATACTGTATTTCTTTGCCGGTGGGAATCGCCGGAGCGACCAAACATCTTGCTGGTAGCCCCAGGAAGAGAGCAACTGCCTGGCAGGCAAGGGGATCTGCTTGATCGTGTCGACCTCGCATCCCAGCGCCTGAAGTTCTTTCAAGCGAGCAGTGAGCTCGTTCATCGACCTTGTCGATTCTCGCTTGGCTGCTTTTCTCAGTTCTTCCAACGGTGATCGGTTGTTCCCATCCTCCTTTACTTCGAGAATCTGATCAATCATTGCCCTCTGTTCGCTAGTCAGCGACTCGCTAATGAGTTTATAAATTCTCTCCATGCCAATACTTTTGGCTTCGGTGATTATCTCTTCCAACGTTCTGGTGGCAGGGCGAACTATCCTTTGCTCATATAGCCAGTCGCATGCAACGTCGATTAGATCGGTGGTGCGAGGCAAATTCACAACTCGTTCTGCAAGGTGATTGAGCAGCCTTAATCGCTGAAGCTCATCGCACTTCTCGAACCCCAAATAAGCGCGGATACGCTCAGGATGGTTTGTCGAAGTCTTTCTGCTTTGAGGATAGCGCGACAGGTCTATCGGTTCGTCTATGCCGATCTGCCGCGCTAAAGTATCAACAATGGTTTGGGGTGCAGGTGCGAGGTCGAGAAGTAAATAACCGAACCAGCGCAGACAGCAGAGCTGAAGTGCGAAACCGATCTTGTTGACGGCTCCCCGGCATTCCTGAATTTCAATCAAGTCGTCAGCCGACAGCACGAAGTATTTGCTCAGTTGCTCAAGATCCAGTTCTTCTGGTAAGACCGGACGACTGCTCGCAGACATTTAATACCTCAGTTGATTGATTGCTCGTCGCTTATCATCCGGGTCTACAGCCAGATATGCCTGCAGCGCACTCAAGCTTGAGTGTCCGGAAATTTCTTGTATGGTACGCAGCGGAACCCCAGCCCGACTCATATTCGTCAAGCAGGTCCGGCGCATAGAATGCGTGGAAGCACCCTCCAAATCCAACGCTTCAAAGACATTTTTGAGTACGTTATGCGCCTGGGCCCTTGTAAGGTGCCCAGTCCGAGAGTCATTGGAAGGGAAGAGCCACTTGCCGGCATCGAGTTCATCCTTGTATTTTGCCAGCGCCTCTTTCAACTTCGGATGTGTCGGAATATCGCTAAATACTGTATTTGTGCGCTTCGAGCGCTTGATTTTGAGTATGCTTCTGGTGCCACCAGATTCAGTGTATAGTTGGTCATACCGCAACTGCACGATCTCACCAACACGAAGACCGGCATATATTCCTAAAGCAAACAGGGCTTTGTCCCTTGCTGTCGGCAGAAACTTTTGGATTTTTGCGATCTCTTTGGAAGTCAAAATTCGAGCTTGCCCGGGCACAATTACCTCTTGACGAAAAATGCTGCCAAACCAGTTTCGTCAAGTCTATCAGGGTAAAAAATGAGATCGAAGCTGGAAACGCTCATATAACCAGATTCTTAGTTTGACAAAACTTCCATTCTGTCAAACTGCTCCGCCCTGCCAAGTGCCTTAGGAGTACTTTTCGTGTTTAGGTGGCTAGTACGTGATCCAGGCAAACGACCGAGGGTTCACGTCGGTTAAGGATCTGGTCTAGGACCCACGACAACGGCAACCCTTCCTTCTTTCACTGCTCACGCCCAACTGGCCTGACCACAGTGCTCTTAGCGCATCAATCCGCTGTATTCCATCTGGAATTGGACATACTGCTTTTTCTCTATCAATCGAACAATCTCTCGTCTGGTGCCCTTTATCGGAGCAAGACACGCCAATGCTACTGCGTTGATGGCGGTGAGCGGTGTAAAAGCCATGACGAGCTTGGTGACTTCGTCTCCGTGGACGCCGTAATAGCACGCAAGGGCGAGATAGAACCCGACCAGATTGCATACCAGGAAAATCCCGCAATGCATCAGTAGAAACAAACGTTCGCGAATGATAGACGCATTAAGCGTCTGCATTTCCCTAACCAGCTCCGGCGATATTTTCGAATTCGTCGACACCTTGGCAAATGTTGGTGCTCCACCTGATGGCGGCAGCGGCTTCGTATTACCTGTCGGCGTCGGACGCCAATCTAGTTGCTTGCCGCTGAACTGAGAAAGGCGATAGGCCTCCAGCTTAGCCAGGTCATCGTAGGAAACCATATTTGGTACTACAACCTGCTGCGGCAATGGACCGGTGGTCGATTGCTGCTGATACTGCGGCGGATACTGATTCGGTTGTTGTCCGTACTGACCGTTGGTCGGCACCGGCACTTGATACTGCTGCGACAACTGCGTCTGAGGAGCAAGCCCCTGGGTAGCAGCCTGTTGAATCGATTGAGCCTGCTGCCAATGCTGATGATGTCCGGCTTGAGCGGAGGCTGACTGTGAGGGTGGTGGCGAATTTTGCTGTTGGTAAGTGTTGGTTTTATCTAAAACCCTCGTCGCGCCGCACTCTCCGCAAAACTTAGCAAGTGGCTCCATGGGCTTGGAGCATTGAGCGCATTGGACGTAGTTTCTCGCTATAGAGGTGGTCATCGCATAACGAACCTATCAGAAATTTTGATATTACCGCTTTGAAAAACTTGATGCAGCAGTTCAGTGGGATTCGCCGCACGCAACAGTTTTTGATGAGTCCTCCGACGTCAGTTGAGTCGACAGAAATTTGACACCATATATAAGGCTATGAAAAGACTACATCCATGTCTCCAGCCACGCAAGCGAGTTTGACTTCAGCTGGACGATCTCATGACATCCCTAGATCCACCTAAAGCCTTTCCTGATAAGACTTTCCGCCATTATTATTTTTGGTGAAACAAACCGCAACAAATGAAAACCCTGTAATCTCAAGGCTCCCCGATGGACAATTCCTTTTTATGAATCGCGTCATATCACAAACGATTGACACGCTGGGTTCATCAAGGTTTTGCAAACCAGAAAAAAGATTCGTCGAATTACTTCAGCATAAGTGACACTGCGCACGGTGTCAGTTTGTGCCGATAAAAGCAGTACTGGCAAGCAGCCAAGGCGGTTCGGCTCTGCTCAGGCCGACCAGTCATGCCGAATCTGGTTACGTTTTTCAAGCTCACGAACTATGAGTTAAGCAGACTGCCGGTAATACTTGCGGCCGTTTTGAACAGCTTGAGAGCGGCGCTTCGATTGAAGCGTCCATCGGTGAAAACTTCCTTGATAAGGGCTTGTCTGATCACACGATTGTTCTTTAACAGGAGCTTGTGTGCAAACGGCATAGCTGCGTCGATGAAGTTGAATTTCGGATTTATCGTCAGAGCCACCCCTTCAAGCGTCAGCAGGGCTCGCATGACATAGGTAAACTCCGTGGGCAGTCTGAACGGGTAGCGGTAGCAGACATCAGAAAAATCGAACAGCATTTGACGAAATCGAACTTTCGTCATCCCTTCGGCGAAGCGGGTATCGACTATGGGAGCGAGATCTGAGCAGAGAGCCTCTCTATCCACATCGGCGTTCAAGAAGCCCATACCGACAAAGTCATCAACCAAGGCTCTGTAGTCGCGTTGCGTAACGTGAATCAAAGCATTGACCAGATGTTGCTTGAGCTCCGGATCCAGCCTTCCAACCATGCCAAAGTCAAATATGCCAATTCTGCCATCCGGCATCACCCTCATGTTTCCGGGGTGCGGATCGGCATGGAAGAAGCCGTCCTCGAGCAGCTGCCGCAGGTAGAACGTGGCACCAATTCTGGTGACCTCTTCTCGACTTATGCCCATAGAATCAAGTGTGTCGACGTCCGTTATCCTGAATCCATCTACGAATTCAATGGTTAGAACACGCCTGCCAGTCAATCTCCAGACGATGCGCGGAATGTATATGCGCTCGAAATTCCTGAAGTTGCGTCGAAATACGTCGGCGCTGCGACCTTCGCGAATATAGTCAATCTCTTCAAAAGTCGTGCGGGCAAACTCTTCGCATACACCCGGCCAATCCGTGTGACGACATAGGCTCGGATATTCCATCACCTCATCGGCGACAGCTCCAAGGACTTGCACGTCTCGAGCCAATATTTGAGGCAGTTCCGGTCTCTGGACCTTAACGACGACCTCTCTGCCATCTTTCAGGACTGCCTTATAAGCTTGCGCCAGAGATGCAGCTGCAATCGGTTGTGGATTGAACTCGGCATAAAGATCTTCTGGATATCCACCCAACTCGCGATTAATGATTTCGCGAGCGGTCTCATGAGGGAAGGGAGCAACTCCCTCCTGCAGCTTAGCGAGCTCGAGCATCGCCGGTAAAGGCACAAGGTCGGCTCGTGTAGACAGGGTTTGACCAATTTTGATGAATGTCGGACCTAGGCGGTGGAGCTCGTCACAGAGCCAGGCGCCCAGGATCCTGTACTCCTCATACTCCTCACTGGAAAGCGCTCGCTCTTCGGCATCCGTCGCCAGACCACCCTGCCGCATTCTTTCGAATTCCTGGGCATGGAATTTCGAAAAACCGCGCACAGCTTTAATGATGATCCAGACAATCGGAAAAACTCGCAAAGCTTCTTTCGTGCCCTGCAAGGCCTGAATTCGTCGAAAAACCTTCCATGTCGATATGACCAATTTCCTGACAGTCACGTCACGGAAAGTTTCGCTTATAGGATTTCTGGTTTTGTTTTCTTCGCTGCTCAAGTGAAAGATAACCTGCTGTTCTCTTGACCACTAGTGTAAATGGATATTGTCCGTTGTCAGCAGGGTGAGTAGATAAATTTATGCTTGTCTTAACATGACCCCCACCAATACTGCATTAGTACTGATGGACTACTTCATACTGCTTCGAAATTATTTCTTGCACTCCCTTGCTTGCTACATTAAGCAAATCTTGGACCTTGTCGGCTCCATAAGGAATCGTTTCAGCCGATATCTGCAATTCCAGGATTTTGCCGGATTCGGTAAGCACCACATTGCTGTCCATTTCAGCTTGCGAGTCCTCACTGTAATTGGGATCAAGCAAGAGCTGACCTTTGACCTGGGCAACGCTGACAGCCGCCATGTGCTCAGAAAGAGGAAGTTCGTCCCAGATACCCTCCTTTTGAAGCTTCAATAGAGCATCATATAGCGCAAGAAAGCCGCCGCAGATACTGGCTACTCGCGTTCCACCGTCGGCCTGAAAAACGTCACAGTCGATTGTGATGGTCCTCTCGCCCAACTGTCGTCGATCCACCACGGCTCGCAAGGTTCTTCCGATCAGCCGTTGTATCTCACTGGTTCTACCTGACGGTTGACCTCTGGTCACCTCTCGTTGAGAGCGCACATGGGTTGATCCGGGTAACAAGGAGTATTCCGCTGTGATCCAACCCTCGCCTTTGCCAATCAAGAAGGCGGGCACACGCTCTTCGATCTTCGCCGTGGTGAATACCTTGGTGTCGCCAAGCTCAACCATTACCGAACCGTCGGCGTTCTTCGTGAAATTTCGAGTGAACTTAACCGGTCTCAGCTGATCCCACTGTCTGTTGTCACGCCGCCGGAACATCGAACTCTCGCTTTCTAGGGTCCTAAAGCCAAGACCTTAGTATATCCGTATTTCGGGGCGACAATTTGAAGTTTCACAAAGGTTACTGGCTATTGTCTGGCGAATCGCAGCCTATTGACTTGTGCCGTCCCTTTCAAGAAGAAGCCTTTGCCAGGCTTGACCTTGAGATCGGTGAACTGGAAGTGGATATCGTCGGACTTGGTGCCCCAAGAGGAGAGGCTGTTGACTTTCTTAACAAGCCACTGCGAAATTGCCGGTGAGATCTCTTGTCCGGAGGTCATCAACTTCGTCTCAGTAGCCTCCACCCAGCCGTTAGACAGCCCCAGAACGCTCTGAACCTCGATTGGCATAGGCACAGCCATCTCTCCGACTCCAACCTTAGCGTCGAACTTCAAATTGACGCGATTCGATTTTCCAAGGACCACCTGACCATTGCTCACAGTGACGCCGATGGCAGGGGCATTGCCACCAAACAGTCCTGCCAGCATCCCTGCTTTCTTTACAGCGGTCGCCGACAAACGATCAAGCGTAGCAGGAGCGTTGATAAATTTGTTCAGGCTCTCCTGGCTGATTTCGCAGGTAACGTCAGCCTGAGTTGGTTGGGTAAACTGGAGTATTTTTTGATTGAATAAAACGCCGGCATCAAATCGCATCGAACCCTGAGTTGTGAGCGTGAGCTTGTCGAAAATAAAATCCTGCATGTGCCCACCGGAAACCGAGATATCGAGAGACTTGAGCACACCATCTTTCAAGTCCAAGTCTCGTGCGATCATGTGCAGGTTGTCTACGGAAGCATCAAGGAATTGCCCGGCCTCGAGATCGATCTCGAGCTTGCCGAAACGTCCGGAATTAATATCAATGAACGAAATTGGTGGCGCCACCATCGGTGCTTGCGCACCACTGGGCGGCTGTCCCTGGCCGTTGAACAAGCGTTGCATCGGCTCCGGCATGTTGACGCCCGGTTGTTGTTGCGGTTGCTGATACATCGGCTGCTGATATTCATTCTGCGCTTGTTGCGCATGCGCATAAGGCATCGCAAGAATTCCAGCTGCTACGGTAGCGATCAGGGACGCAATGACTGCGGTCCGTCGACGCAACATCGACCGACGTCTCAATGTTTTCATACCAAAAGTCCTTATGGAAAGTTTGCTTGCACGAAGGCATGACACTAATGACAGAAAACCAACGGCAATGTTCCTTGCAAAGACAGTCGCTTTTCAGGTTGAACGACCCAAAAAGCGACTGACGATTATCTCGTTGGTTATTTACCAATTACGAAGAGAGTATGCTCTTATTCTCCGCCTTCGGCTGGATCAGCAGTTTCGCTGGCCGGCTTGTCGCCGCCTTCTGCTGCGGGCTTGTCGCCTTCTGCTGCGGGCTTGTCGCCTTCTGCTGCAGGCTTGTCGCCTTCTGCTGCGGGCTTGTCGCCTTCTGCTGCAGGCTTGTCACCTTCAGTGGTGGTGGTTGTTTCGGTGGTCGTAGTTGCAGCCGAATCGGTGCCGCCGGTGGTGCCTGCAGCCGCATCTGGCGTGGTCGTCGTCGAGGTGGAGTCGGTGCCGCCACCGCCGCCACAGGCAGCCAGGCCCACTACGAGGACGAAGCTGGCAAGCGCTAAAGCTAGAGTATTGTATCTAATAGTCATATGGTTGACCGTCTCCTTCTTGGACCGAATGAATAAATCTTCGACAGCTCGTTTGTTTTTCGGAGGCAAAAAATAGTAAGTTTTGCCAACCAGAAACGGCCGCAATTATACAGGCATATTTATCAGTGCGCAAACCACTTGAAATGACTAATGTGCCGTATAACTGATAATGCCATGTTCTTCGAGCTTTACACTAACAATGCCAAGAGAATAGTTGGCGCCTACAGGCGAGATCAAAGGAAATGATGCATGGAGTTGCATTGAAACAAATCATGTCGTTACTACCGTCATCGATGTTCAGCTAAAGAGCGACAGCTATTCAATCAACATAAAACGGATGCATTATCCGCGCTTGATTAATGAGGCTCCGCTCATCTCAACAGGTTTTTCCAATCCCATTATTTCAAGAACTGTTGGTGCGACGTCCGAAAGGGCACCAGCTCTTAATTTCGATCCATTAGTCAATCCGACCAGATCATTTTTTTGAAAACTTGCCACTATGAACGGTACCGGATGGGTTGTGTGAGCAGTGTGCGGTTCACCGGTTTTGTAGTCGATCATCTGTTCGACATTGCCATGATCGGAGGTTATTAACAATGATCCGTTTGCCTCCTTCGTTGCTTCCAAGAGCTTGCCGAACGCGTCGTCAACCGATTGCACCGCCTCAATTGCAGCCTCCATTATGCCGGTGTGACCAACCATGTCGGGATTGGCAAAATTGAGAACAATGAACGGATAATGTCCTGATTTAATCGCTTTGACAGCCTCATCACAAACCTCAGGAGTCTGCATCTTAGGCGCCAGATCGTAGGTTGCCACCTTTAAAGATGGAATCAGACGACGCTCTTCACCAAGCACCGCTTCTTCGCGGCCGCCGTTCAAGAAATAGGTCACGTGCGCATACTTCTCAGTTTCAGCGGCATGGAGCTGACCGAGACTGTGACAGGAGAGCAGCTCGGGAAGCGTCATCGAAATATCTTGAGAGGGCAGCGCTTCATGACTGAAGGCGATGGGCAAATTCAGACTGCCATCATATTCAGTTAAACAAACATAATATATATCGGGAACGCTCATTCGCGCGAAGAAGGAGAAATCCTTTTGCGTTAAGGCACGGCTGATCTGGCGAACACGATCGGGTCGGAAGTTGAAACAAATTACGCTGTCGCCCGACCTTATCGGTCGATTGTTCACAATATACGGTTTAACAAATTCATCGCTCTCATTACGTTGATATGCATCATCGATCGCATCGAGGGCGGTACCAATCGGTCTGGCCTCGCCGAGTACAATCGCTTTCCAAAACTGCTCGACTCTCTCCCAGCGATTGTCACGGTCCATTGCGTAGTAGCGACCGCAGATCACTCCGATAGCTCCTTTGCCGGCAAGTTTTTCGGTGAGCTCGCGCAGAAATCGCCTTGCCGAGCGGGGAGGAGTGTCTCTGCCATCAAGAATGGGATGAACGACCAGATCCTTAATGCCGTTTCGATGAGCCAACTCAATAAGTCCATCCAGATGATCCGGGCTGGAGTGAACACAGCCATCGCTCAGCAGCCCGAACACATGAAGAGCCCCGCCAGTTCGCCGAACATTCTCAACCGCGCGCACGAAAACTGGATTGCTGAAGAAGCTGCCGTCCCCAATCGTATTCGAAATCAGGGTGAGTTTTTGTACAACTGAACGTCCGGCTCCAATCGTGAGATGTCCCACTTCCGAGTTGCCCATCAGGCCCGGTGGCAGACCAACAGCGATGCCGGAGGCCTCGAGAGTGCTGTTGGGAAAGTTTTCAAGTAAGTACTTGTAGTTTGGCGTATGCGCGTGAACAATTGAATTACCACGCTTCTCAGCCGTCACACCCCAACCATCTAATATAAGTAGAGTTACAGGTCCCATCTCTCAACCTCAATCACAAGCGCTTGGTAACGGAGGATGGGATTGTAGCTGACTAATGTTCAAAATATCTCTTATCGAGCTATATCCTTAAGACTGATTTGCTTCACAAGCGGGCTTTCCGTTTTGTTGAAACGGCCGAAGGTCTTACAGTCTGAGCGACCACCGTCCAGACAGTTGTGGCATGCAGAGCTTAAGAGCCAGATCGGCACAAAACCAAACCGATATCGGTTTGGCATTTGAGCTTTTCCCGAAAACCGCACAAGACGTGCACAATCCGTTTTTGTGCGCGCCAAACCCAAGTTTTTCCAAAGCTAAACCGATATCGGTTTAGAGTTTGAAGTTAGCCGAGCCCGCTCGCCCTGGAACCGCCACTTTCGTCTCGGACGACTGCGACCGCCACTCTTCGTCTTGACTATTAGCGCCCTGATCGAAAGCGCTTAAGGTAGTACAATCCAGCCAGATGGAAGCAAGGTCCCAGTTCGCATTTATCAAGTGAATCAAGACACTAAAGTTAGCTCCGCTCAGGACTCCCAAAAATCCCCGGGCGAAACGTCGAAAGATTCCTCCCCGACTCGGGATTCAGACTGGATCGCGGAGGTATCTCACGAACTGCGGCTGCCGATCGCCAATATCAAGCTGCTTGTCGAGACGCTACTCGACGGAGCGGCCGAAGACCCTTCCACGGCGATGCGCATGCTCGAGCGTACGCGACAGGAGGTGGAGCGCCTCGAGGCGCTCGTCCTGGACCTTATATCAATAGAAGAGGTGGCCGACAATCGCGACAACGTCAAGAAGCGTCCGTCGCCACTGGCGGAAGCCGCCAGATACGCCAGCGAGAGTGTCGGCAAAGCAGCGGCGAAGAAAAACATATTGGTTGTAACCGAAATAGAACAAGGGTTTACCATCAACGCCAATCCGGA
>CAZISK010000077.1:0-15015 GCA_964541355.1 uncultured Candidatus Obscuribacterales bacterium | reverse complement strand
CAGGTCAAACCTTTTATGAGCTCACCCTGCTCCAAATATGGTGCGGCCGCAGGACCCTGGACCCAGAGCACCAGATCGAATGGGCGCGGTTCTAAAAACACTTTCCTCAAGTTGATGCCGACACCATCTTCACCACGCCAGAACGGAATCAACAATTTACCGGCAAGCGCTTGATCTGACATATCAATTAGCTCTCGCCAGGTTGCCACCATCTCGTCGGTTACGGTTACATTTGGTATCACACCAGTTTGATTCGGGTTGGGAAGCCATTCGCAATCATCATCAGTCTCCGCAAGAATGAAGTTCCAGGACTCCTTGCTCTGAGCTACCACCTGCTCGAGATGGTGAAGAGCAGACTCCATACGTTGCGGTTCAACCAGGTTCCAACGAACTAAATGAACTATGGCGACGAAGTCTACAATATCAAAGTCATCGGATCGAAACTTGCGAACATGTTTTCCTTTTACCAAAAAAGGATATGGCGATTCGACATTGCTGAAGAACACGTGTGCGGTGCACTGAAAAAGCTCTCTGGTATCATATGCCAGAAACATCTGCGATAGTGCCGATAGCAGGTTGCAGTAACCACGCATCCAGTGCACATCTCCACGATCGAAGCATATGCAAAACTGCCTGGCGGTCGTTTCATCTACCCGAGCTCTTCTGTTAATACCTGTGTACAATTTCCACAAAGTCTCACGATCAGAAGCGATGCCGTCTCCGTTTAAATCCAGCCTGATCAAGCCAAAGTGGACCGGCAGATTCACCTTTTTATCAATGATCTGTGCAAGCGTTGATTCAGCTTTCAAAAGGTTGGTTCTGAATCTATCCAGAATGCTCCTGCCAATTTCGTAGGTAAGTTTCTCCGGTTGGGGGTTTCGTTCAATCGGCATCCGAAGAAAAGGAACACCTTCACCGTTGGAATCGGCACGGAGTCCATATCGATAAAAATCTTGAGCCAATCCGGCTATCGCACTCACGAATTGGATAAATCCAAGTTCAAATCTGGCATTGTCATCTTTGGGCTTCTTTTCGAGATGCGCTAGTAAACTAGATTCACCCTCGGCGAGTTTGCCTTCGATTAGATACGACTCGGACAAAGGAGTGCGATGATTTACGGGCCTGGCTGGTTTGGGCTTCGATTTCGTTGTATTCGCTGCCGGACTGGTCCTCAGGGCAGGAGCGGATTTACTTGGAGAGGGCGTTCCGCTAGCGCTCTGTCCTAGAGCAGCGTTCGAGCCGTTAAGCAATGTGAGCATTGCGACGGCACTAAAAAATTGTCGCGGTTTCATCAAACCTCCTTGTGGCGCAACTGGCGACTGTTCGGTAGGATTATCATTCTTACGCCTCACGGACTGCATGACATCCAGGATCCGACAGTTTCTCGAGTGTTGAATTCCGATATTGCAGGCAGAATCTGAGTCAGCAAAGTTGGGTACATTGAAGCTATGAGATTTGAGCCCGCTTACCTACAGCTACATGAATCAGGCGAACTGCGGCGAAGAGCGGCTCTAGCTGTTGCCACTCTCGAATCTTGCCAGGTCTGTCCACGCGATTGCAAAGTCAATCGGCTCAAAGACAAAACCGCGGTCTGCAAGACGGGAAGACTGGCACAGGTAGCGAGCCACTTTGCGCACTTCGGCGAAGAGGATTGCCTGAGAGGAAAAAACGGTTCAGGAACAATATTTTTTGCGATGTGCAATTTGCGCTGTGTCTTTTGTCAAAACTTCGATATCAGCCAGGCCAACAAAGGCTTGGAAGTGACACCCGAAGAACTTGCCGGCATGATGATCGAGCTGCAAGACAATGGCTGTCACAACATCAATTTCGTCACTCCGGAACATGTCGTACCGCAAATAATCGAGGCATTGCCGTATGCGGTAGATCGGGGACTGCGGCTGCCGCTCGTCTATAACACAAGTGCGTACGACTCACTCGAAAGTCTTCAGTTGATGGATGGTATAGTCGACATCTACATGCCGGACTTCAAATTCTGGGATGAGCAGATCGCATTCAACTATGTCAAGGCAAAGGATTACTGCCGATCAGCGCGAATCGCAATCAAGGAAATGTACAAGCAGGTAGGTGATCTAGTCGTGGATGATTTCGGTTACGCCAAGCGTGGGCTCATGATCCGACACCTTGTCATGCCTGGCGGAGTCGGAGGAACACGTGAAATCATGCGCTTCATCGCCAATGAGATCTCACCCGACACATACGTTAACATCATGTCTCAGTATTATCCGGCGGGAAAAGTCTCTGAAGACAGCTATCCGGAGATCAATCGCCATCTTTCCGAACAGGAGTATCGCCAAGCCCTAGAGATCGCAAGTGAAGAGGGTCTGGTCCGTCTAGACTTGCGCGATCTGTCTAAGAGGCGATGGCTCTTTTGATGACGCAGCTTCCCAACACGTCGGACAATCTCGTCCCACCTGACCTGAGAGTCAGATATTCGGACTTTGAATTCATCGGCGCCGGTGGCATGGGACGAATTGTCAGTGCTCACGATACCAGACTAGATAAGCGTGTCGCTATAAAATTGCTGCCCCGCAACAGTGAAAACGCGCTTGCAGTCATGCGCTTCCAACAGGAGGCGAGAGCGGTCAGCAAGCTCAACAACAGTCATGTGGTTCAGGTTCTCGATTTCGGCTATTCCGAGAGCGGAGAGCCTTATCTGGTAATGGAGTACGTCAAAGGCGAAGATCTGGATGCCTTGATAAAAAAGCGAGGACCGTTACCTCTGGCAGAGGTACTCAACATAGCCATTCAGACGTGCATAGCGCTCGAGCATGCACATACCAACGGTATTGTCCATCGAGATTTGAAGCCAGGCAATATAATGATTGACGCTTCCAATAATGTTCGCGTCCTTGATTTCGGCCTTGCGCGCATTATGTGCATGGATGAGTTGGATTGGCGGTTGACGAGACCCGGTCAGCCAGTAGGCAGCGTCGCGTACATGAGTCCAGAGCAGATCCGAGGCGAAGAAGCTGACGAACGCTCCGACATTTATTCGCTAGGGTTGGTGATACTGAAAATGGTGACCGGTGAGCTGCCATTCGAAGAACTCAGCACCATCGAAATCGTAACGTCAAGACTGGAAAGCGCCCCACCCGTAGTACCAATCAGAGACGACGCCCCCGAGCTGTGCAAAGCAATCAGGCGAGTAGTTGCTAAAGCGCTCGCAGTCGAGGTAGATCAGCGATACCCTTCTATGAAACTGTTTAAGGATGCTCTGAGCCATGTTGAAGGCCGGGCCCTGATATCGGACTTTACAGCATCAGCGAAAGTATCTCCGGCAGGAAAACTTCCCCCCCAAAAATTATCGCTGGCAGTTGCCGGTTTCACCGCGATTCTCATTCTAACGTCGATGTATATCTTTTCAAATTATGCGCAGGAAAGACCAGCAGCATCTTCGCACAAAAAGGTATTTCACGATGTAATCGGTCAAAAAGAACGACATGATGCTGAGCGAAACTACATGCTCAAAACTAAATTCCGCATCATCGGCAATCCCGAATCCGGCAACTGGATAGCCGATAGCTCTGTCACCGACCAGGATCTGGCACTTCTAACGGAGATTCCTGCGATATCGCAAATATATTTTGAAGGCAACCATAACATTACCAGGAACGGCATCGAGAGCCTGGCAAAATTGCCTATCGGTCGACTGACGTTGCGCGAAACGGAAATTGGCGACGACTCCATTCCAGTCATCAATACAATGAAAAATCTTACCTATCTGGACGTCTACGAATGTCGAATCACCGAGCAAGGCATAATGAAGCTCAAGCCGAACCCGAATCTGATCCATCTCAACGTCAAGAAGATGGACAGCTTGACCGGCGTTGGATTGAAATACATTGTCGATTCGTTCCCCAATTTGGATTTTTTGAGTCTTAGCAGCACCGGTGTAGAGCACGAAAGCATAAAGCTGGTAACCCGGCTGAAGAAGCTTTCAACACTTGAACTCGCGGCTCTGGAGCTCAAAGATGATGATGTTTCGTGCCTCGCGAGCATGTCGATCAGGGGAATGGACATCACCAATAACCCAATTACAGACAAGTCTCTTACTATGTTGAAAAAAATTACCACTCTAAAAAGCATATTTCTCGACTATTGCCTGTACCTGACTCCTCAAGGGCTACAAGATTTTCGAACGACTATGAAGAATACCAAGGTATCGTCAGAGGAGGGCAAGAAAAGAGTGGATAGCGATATGATGGAGCTCTTCCGCGAATAACAACCGCACTCTGCGTATGTTTTTCGAGAGTCACCAGGCTCATTTTCGTTACTTCCATTTGGTTAGCTGATTCAAGTATTATCAAAGTATTCGCCCGTAAGAAAGCAGCAGAAATCATGGTTTCTACCCTTAGGACCTCTCCTATTTCCGAGTCACCACAGACAGTGTATCGCTCCCCTCTTCGATATCCGGGAGGAAAGCAAAAGGCACTCTCTCGGATATTGAAAATGCTGCCTGCGAGTGCTACTGAATATCGAGAACCGATGGTCGGCGGAGGCAGCGTCTATCTGTCGGCGCGCAGCATCGACTTCGCCAAGAAGTACTGGATCAACGATGATTTCAATGACCTGGTGGCATTCTGGAGAATTGCACAGTCGTCGAAGGAGTGCAATAGATTGCAACGGGAGCTGGAGAAGTTGAGATCCAGTTTTCGAAATGCTGAAGAGATCAAAGACTACTTTTATCAGACACGAGAAGAAGCGCCCACCAATGAGTTCCGAACCGCCCTTCTATTTTTCTTTTTCAATCGTGTCACTTTTTCCGGCACCACAAGAGCAGGTGGTTTCTCCAGCCAGGCAAGTATTAATCGCTTTACGAAGTCCTCTATCGAGCGCCTGGCGATTCTCCCATCGGCCCTGGACTCAACCCGAATAACAGGCGGCGATTTCGAGTCGCTAATCAAACAACCGGGAAAAGATGTTTTCATCTTCCTTGATCCGCCATACTATACCGCCAGACGACTCTATGGACATAACGGCAGCCTGCACCAGTTTGACCATACCAGACTGGCAACTCTACTTGAAAAATCGAAACACAGATTTCTAATTACTTACGACGATTGTCCGGAGATACGAACGCTATACAAGTGGGCGCAAATTCACGAGTGGCGCCTGCAGTATGGAATGAATAATTGCAGTGAAAATAATGTCAGCAAGGTAGGCCAAGAGCTGTTCATCTCAAACTACAAAATCTGAGCTTCACTCATTCTCTGATTCCAGCCTATAGCCGACAGCGTGAACGGTCTGAATGATAGATGGTGTCGAACGATTGTCAATCTTCTTTCGCACTCTCCTGATGCACGTGTATATCGACTCAGCCGAAACGTCTTTATCGCCTTCCCAGCAATTTCTTAAAAGCTTATCCGTACTGAACACCTGGTCTGGATGCCTCATGAGGAACTCGAGCAGCGTATACTCCATCCTCGCGAGTGATATCACTTTTCCAGCGCGAGTGACAGTGTGGGTAGTGACATCAATCTCCACATCCCGCCAGCGCAGCTTGTCGCCCACGTAGTGACTCGGTCGGCGAAGAAGAGCACGGATCCTGGCAAGAAGTACTCGTGCCTGGAACGGCTTTGTTAGATAATCATCGGCACCACTGTCCAACCCAGTCTCGATCTCTGACGCCGACTGCTTTCCGGTCAGTATCAGAATTGGTGTGGTACCGCCGGCGGAGCGGAAATTCCGGCACAGCTCCAGACCCGATACGTCTGGAAGATCCCAATCAAGAACGAGGGCGTCATACTGGAAGCTCTTCAAGTAGTCTCGAGCATCGCTGCCGGTAAGTACGGAGTCTACAACAAATTCTGCCTCTTGCAACGTCTCTACAATGGATGTTGCCATTGTAGGATCGTCTTCCACTACGAGAATTTTAGGCATAAAGTCGTCTGACCCCTCTAGTCTTCATGACGCTTCGAGAGACTCAATTTTAATGCTTTCCATTGATAATCTTCAATTCCTCGATTGCTCTAGCTCGAAAGTCCACCCCTACCCACGTATGTGAAATCATCTCTTTCAACAGCGGTTTGGCCAGATCATATCTCCCTTCGAGGTAGTAGAGATGACCCAGACGGGCAAGCACTCGATAATAACTTCCAGATTTGCAGTAGGCCAGATGCTTAGCCGAATTCTGATACATAGGAATAGCCTGGCGATATTCTCCACGATCTACCAGAGAACCAGGCAGCCATTCATATGCGATACCAATGGACTCGTGAAGTTCACGCATTCTGGCATCGCCGAGATCGCGCGATTTCAACAAGCCAAGCAGCATTTGAACACCCTCCTCCGCGTGCCCAGCCAAAATCCGCAGACTGGCAAGATGGGTCATGGCATCCACATAAGTGGCGCTTCGAATTCGTTGTCGCTCCGGAATCTCTTCAATCGCTGCCTTGAGCCAACGCTCAGACTCCTTCATTGTAGGTTTGCTAGACGGGCCGAAGGGATACTGCACATATGCCTTGCCACAGAAAAGCTTGGTTTTCGCACGAAGTTCTGCGTCGTCGGAGCCAAAGCGGGACAGTGACTTAAGCGTACGATTGCCTAGATCTTCGACCTCCGCAGTGGTTCCGTTACGAGCGCAAGCGCTCAATGCGTCGTCAAGGAACTTGTAATAACCGGGAGTTCCAACAAGAGCAGTGTCAGCTGAATTCTCGATAGTCGCAATTTTCAATCTCTCAATCGTGCGACGATTACCGTCAGACAGTGCCGTCACTACCTTCTGCTCTCCATGCCATCCGACCTGGTTGTGCTCTACACAATCGACGGTGATCCGAAAAGCTGCTTCCGGTCTTCGTTTCCACGTCGCCCAGAGTCGCTTCACAGCACCCTCTACGGTGCTGACAGCCTCCTTGTGATCTCCTTGAGCGTGCAGAATCTGCGCGAGATGGCAAGCTGACATAAGTGCCGTAGGTACGTCGAGACGAACATCCAGGAATCCGACATCAAGAGCTTGACGAAATAATTTCTTTGCTTCGACTAATTGGCACTTCTTTTCTCTGATTAGACCGAGATAGAAGAAGTCGAAATCAAGATCGGGATAATCATGTCCAAGCTTTTGCAAAATCGCCAACTCACGCTTGAGAAGTGGTTCTGCTGCCTCATAGTTATTAATATCAATGTACTTTTTTGCGAGCATGCGCAACGACTGCGTGTACCGTGGATCGGTCGAGCCGAATCGTCGCGCCTCTTCCATAGCCTTGAGCAAGTAAGCAACTGACTCATCGTCTTTCTCGGCTCTTTGTGATGCAAGGGCAAGGCGAAGCCATTCATTTTGCATCGCACTCGCCCCGTGACAATGCAACAGGGCAACGATGGACAGTAATACTAGTATCGATCTTCGACAGCCCATACCAGAGACAACAATCAGTCAGGTTGAATATACCACTCTAGGATAGCGACGACGCACCTGCTAAAATTCGGCTATTTCAAGTAGGGCGATGTTTTTCAAACTAGAAAATCTAAAGATCTCGCATAAGCTAGCCCTTCTGGTTTCCGTACCGCTCATTTTTTCCTGTTTATTCCTAGGCGTGTTCTCGATTATGCTCCAGCAATCAGATGCGGAGGCCAAGAGAGAAGCCCACGCAAAAAATGTGATGCTTTGCGTGGAGCGGATCGCGGAGTTTTCCATGGAAGCGACGGCGGCGATTCCCGTCTATGTAATGACGCGCAGCGAATCGTTTCGCAAGCAGTTTGAAAAGTGCATGAATGAGTCTGAAAAACAGTTCCGCCAACTCGATCTGCTGCTCAAGGACGATCGTGAGCAATCGGATAAGCTCATACAGTGGCGCGATACCATGATGCGTGGATTCAAGCTCATGGCGGCGATCGAGCAGTCGCTGGACGACGATGTCACTAACATGGGTCTTCTCGAGATTAAAGGAATCACTCGACAATTGCAGTCTCTGATTCTGCAAGAGACCAAGATTCGCAAAGAGTTCATCGACGAGCTGCAATCACAGTTGAGTCGCAGCGAATCCAACGTTGATGCGTTGAAAGGCGCGATCTGGGCACTAATACTGGCTGTCTTTGTATTCAATATCGGATTGAGCTTTGGATTAGTATGGTTCATCACACATGGTGTTGTGAATCGTGTCGAGGCTCTCGTTAGCAACAGCGCTCGCGTTGCCGCGGGACAGCAGTTGCTTCCGCTGTTGGAAGGACGAGACGAGATCGCCAAACTGGATCATGAGTTCCACTCTATGGCAAAACAGCTTGATGAGGCTAAAGAGAGAGAAAAAGAGGTCGATCGACTGAAACAAGAGTTCATCGCCATGGTCAGTCATGATCTGAGAACGCCGATATCCTCGGTTCTTTTAATCACGCAGATGCTCCAGGAAGGACTGTTGGGTCAACTCAACGAACGAGGGCGATTCCGCGTCGCCAGTAGCGAGGGGGAGCTCATGCGCCTTCTTGATCTCGTAAATGGCCTGCTCGATCTCGAGCGCTTCGATTTGAACAATGTGACGCTCAGCAAAGAAGCCGTTGATCTGAATGTTGTAATCGAGCGTTCCATCAGCTCTGTTTTATCCGTCGCGGAAAAGGCGAACGTCACGATTCAGTTCGAGAAGAAGGAGGCGGATGCCTTCGCCGATAGCTCAGGGCTGGTGCAGGTTCTTGTCAATCTCCTGTCTAATGCAGTTAAGTTTTCTCCCTCAGGCGGAAAGATTGTCGTATCGACCGAAGAATTGGAGGATGCAATTGAGGTTAGAGTGACGGACGAGGGTAGAGGAATTCCGGCTGACAAAATAGATATAATTTTCGAGCGCTTCAAACAGGTGGAAGCCAGCGATAGGACAGAGCGCAAAGGAGCAGGTCTTGGTCTGTCTATCTGCAAATCCATTGTGGAGGCTCATGGGGGAGCCATCGGGGTGATGAGCGAAGAAGGAAAAGGAAGTACGTTTTGGTTCCGAATCCCACTAGACTAGTGCGAACGTATCAACACCCTCGGCAAACACTTGTTTTGCTCGCGACAGCGATCGCTCTGGTCGCTCCGGTTGAGATCTCTAAATTGGTACCAGCGCTTGCGCAGTCAGATCAATTAATTCAAGCATCCAGACCCAGTGCCGATACCGCTGGCGTAAAGGCCGCTCTCGCGCCGGTGCTGAAGTCTATACCGGAAAGAATCAAAGATCTGGTCTTCGGAGCAGGTTGCCGCATCATGGTGGTGCCTACAGTGGCAGAGTACATGCAGATGACTTATTCCGACAAGCCGCGCGGCTATCGCGATGGTGGAGGATACGATAACGCCGATGGTTTGTTCGTTCCAGCAAAGAATCAACTATTGGTATCAGAACGAGTTTCATACAGAAATAGCGCACCGTCCACGGTAGCACGCGTACCATATGTGGTGCGCCACGAGTTTGGTCACGCTTTCGACCAATATTTAGGAAAGAAATATAAGAGCAACTGGGCCGCATCAAGCGTGCCGAAATTCGTGGATACTCACCATAATGAAGTTGAGCGCCTGACCAATACCCAAAGGGACAATCTGGCATATTTTTGCCAGGAGGGCAGCGCCGGAGCCAGCGAGGTATTCGCCGAATTTTTCTGCATGCACTGCACGCCACAATCCGAGTGGGGCGATCGAGAGAAGACTTTGCTGACAGCCTTTCCAAGGACCAACGCTCTCGTGCAGGAAGCGATTCGCTTACCAGTCAGCGTCGCCGACTGGGATTAACGCACCGTGTGGAGCCAGCGCTCGAGCTGTTCACGTTGTGGCTTCTTGATAGAAATCTTCGGTCGCTTTTTCTGAACAATCTCCTCGGCTTCGTCTATGCCGGCCGCAAGACCTCTTGCCAGCATTACGCCTACCGCTACCGCTGCAGATCTTCCATGTCCAGCCGCACAGTGAATGTAGAGAGGCTCGCTCGAATCGGACAATTCGGACATGAGCTTGAAGAATCTGGCATCATCTGGTGCCCTCCCATCAAGCGCCGGAAGACAGATATAGTTGAGCTTTCGAGCTTGCGGAGTGGCTGAAAATTCCGCAGCAAGATCGACGATCGTGATGATGCCATCTGGGATCTCACCATCGATCGGACGTCGTCCCAGCCAGATTCCGGGCGAGATTTCGTTGCAGCTATCCTCTTTGCTCAATACGCGATGGCGCAAATGCCACATCGTAACGTTGAGTATGAGATATGGAAAGAGAATGATTCTGTTAAACCAAGCCCTACCGCCGTCCGGCTGCTTTCCGAAAACTCCGACTCCAAATCGCATGTACGATAAGCCGACCAACACAAAGCCGAGCCCAGCCCAACAAATGAGCCAACCAGTTTCAATAGCGGAACTCCCGCTTAGAATTAGTGCGAAGCCTGCTAACAGCAGCATGTATGTGTAATTTTGTTCGCCTTCCTTCAGGCAGACTTTTCCCATGACAGAATCCTCCTGGGGACTCTTATCATGCTAGCAGAGGAATGTGACTGAAACAGGACTAGCTGGTCATCGCTATTGCGTTCGTGCAATTCCCTTGAGAGCTTGCTCGTAATTGGCATAAGTAGATTCACCAATAATGGTTGAGTTAACCTGCCCATTAGGTGCAACGAACACCATCGTTGGTATCGGTCCTACTTTGAACTTATCGACCAGAGACGCAGAGTCGGCGTCCTCGATGTTGACACGGACGATGTCGACCTTGTCGCCATACATAGAAGCGAGTCGGGTAAGCGAGTCGCTCAATCCCTTGCATTGCTCAGCCCAGCTCGCGAAGAAGGCATACACCCTGCCTTTGGCCGAAGGGGCGCCACTCAAGGTGGTTATTCCTGAGGCAATCTGTCCGGGCTGACTGCCAAAACCGACGAAGGGATATTGCGCAGAGGACTGGGTCCAGCCTGCCTGTCCGTTCTGACTCATTCCAAGAAGAAAGTTGTTGAGAGAGCGCGCTTGATCTCCGCCACCTCTCTTAAGCATCATCGCTTGCCTGAAGAAACTCCCAGCTTGAGCGGTTTGTCCATTTTGATAGTAGGCTCTTCCAAGAAGCGCAACGACGTTGGGATCGTTGGGGCGCTGAGAGCGAAGCCGCTCGAGCTCAGTGATTGCACTGGAATACTGGCCACCTTCGATCATCTTATTGGGAATCTCGAGACCAGCGGTGTCGATAAAGCTCATGCGATTGCCAAAGCCACCCTGACCAAAGCCACCTTGACCAAAGCCACCCTGACCGAATCCGCCCTGACCAGGTACACCACCCGATCGATTGCCACCATATGCAGAACCACCGTACATATCTCTGCCGGGGCGATGACGACGACCGACTTTCGTAGACAGCCATGAGGAGATGACTCTGAAGTTTTGATCCCTTGTACCAGTCTCTTGTGTCTGAGCTTCTTCGAAGATCAGGTGCTCGCCCGGCACTGCAAAAAATGATTTATCCTTAGCCGCCACCGAGTTAAAGAGCTCCCATGTACCTTCCGGCTTGACGAGCTGGTCTCCAGTTCCCTGGACAAACAAAACCGGCATATCTGCGACTTTTTTCGCAGCTTCATGATTGTTGTTCATAAAGTCTTGAAACTGGATCAACTCCTGCGGGGACAGACTGAGGCGCGAAAGCGGATCATCCTGCCACTGCGACTTCAACTTAGCACTCTTGGTCGCCTGGTTGAGAATGCCGCCGCCTACATCAGCAATATTGACGCCGGTGATAAGGTTGAGAAAAACTTTCATACTCGTCTTGCCCTGATTGAAGCGCTCACCAGCAGGAACGGACGAGACAAGACCGTCAATCAAATCCGGATACATAGATGCGGCACGCAAAGCGATCGCCCCACCCATCGATTCTCCCAGTATGTAGACAGGGACTCCAGGATTCGCCGCCCGAATCGACTCGAGCGATAGTCTTATATCGTCAAGACACTCATCGAAGTTCATTTTGGATTTGCCTTTGGCCTTCATCCACGAGCCGAAGCCACGCACGTCGATAGCGTAGACAGCGATACCGCGGTTGGATTGCTCTTTGCCGAAGAACTCATACGAGTTGCTTTGTAATCCCAGACCATGGATACAAAGCAGGCAGGCTATCGGCTTCTCGCCGGGAAGAATCCAAGAACGACACGGCGGTGGCTGCTTCTGAGCACCGGGTACCGACACGGTAGTGCTCATATTCGGATCCACGTTGTTCGGATCTGGAGGTATAGCCTGAGTCGGAGTCGACTGCAATCGCTCGTTGACGTTTTGCAAGACCTTTTTCTGTGCACTATCTAAAAGCTTCTGTCCAGCCTGCTTGAGGAAAGACGGTGCTTGCTGGGGCGCTGTTTTCTGTTGAATGACAGGCTGCGCCGTCTGAGGAGCCTGGCTGCCTTGAGCCCAGGCGAGCTGAGAACTTGAGCCACTGGCTACTGTCGTCAAAGCAAGTAGAGAGCCGATGACAAAGTCGAATTTAGGTTTAGTCATAACTTTCCCGCAAAGTATTGCCGCAGACCATCAGTATTTTGCATTACAATCTTATGGTTTTGATTAATCATCTATTATAAAGAGCGCCGCCACAGGACGCTGATCTGGAGCATTTTCCGCAACTTTCACGGAGGCTTCATTTGACCCAAATCTTGCCAGTCTCTCTATATTCATCGAGGACTCTATCGCTCTCGCTTATCAAGCCGATCCGCTCGAGTACATCCGCATAACCGGAGACGGCGTCTTCGTATAACGCCAGCTTCATCCCAATTTTGTTGTAGAGTCGCAAAGCTTCTTTATACTTCTCGATGGAGAGATCCCATTTTCCCAGCATCTGGTAGCACTGACCAAGATGAAGATAAGCACCGGCAAGGTAGGCATTTTCTATATCCGGATTGTTCTCGTAGTGCCGACCATCTTCTTTGTACGTGCGAATCTCGAACTCTAACATAGGAAGCGCCTTGTTATACTCTCCTCGAAAAAAGCATCGCCGAGTCGCTATGTCGAGAAGGTCGGCAGCATCATAGTCGGCTGGAGCCGATGGACCGTGTGCCGGCAAATCTTTGTCAGGCGAAAAGTCCGCCGGGTTAAACTTCGACCAGCGAGCCTCCCTGTCCCGATACAATTTTGGAACTATTTTCGAAACCGGTGGATAAGCGGGAACAGCAATTCTTGAGATTCCCCACGCGGTTATGCCACCACCAATAATACCAATTGTGCACGCCAGAACTGCGATAACCTTGAATCTGGTTTTAATGCAGCGGCATCGCGTTCCTTTAATCCAATCTGATAATACAGATCCCAGCGAGGCAGTGCTTGATCGTCCACAGTCTGGACAGTTTCGCTCCACCAGAGGATCAGGTAATTTCTTAAACCATTTGAAATCGACCATATTCTGCGTCCAGTTTTGTTATACCTATAATACCCCCAGCCCAATGTTAACCCATCGGAATATATTCTGAACGCATGTTAACAGCTGCTCCGCACTTCTTGTTGAGAGAAGTTTGAGAGCAGCTGTCAATGAGTTACCAGGGAAAGAAAGCTTATATTCCAAGAAGCTTCGCCTTGGCGGCCTTGAACTCTGCGTCGTCAAGGATGCCTGCTGCGTGAAGTTGAGAAAGGCGCTCAAGCTCCTGGCTTACGTCCGGTTTTGCAGAGGTCGGGGTCGATTCAGCACTGATTTTATCGAGTAAAACACCGCCGACTTTTTTGCCGATTTTCGTGCCGATCAAACCCCCAACCAGTGCGCCCGTGAATGTTCCAACGACTGGGATAGGAAGCAGCACCGTTCCGACCTGCGCCCCGGCGAGCACACCGGCGCCTGCGCCTGCCATTTTGGCGGTCTTATCATTGTCTGCTCTCGATTGCGCGATCTTCTCTTGTTCGTTACTCATGACTTTGCCCTCGTGCGGTCTGTTCCACAATTGAAGCAGCCTGCGGGTCAAAAATTTTTTCGGTCCGCACAGTTAATAAACCGCTCGGTGTCGTCTCGTAATCGTCGCAAGCAACCGATCTAACCAGTATTCTTGGAACAAGAAGTCCTTTGGAGTACACTTTCGGCTGCAAGAGAGGCGTGGCAATCTCCCAAGAAGCAGGTTCCCCTCTCCAGATTGCCTGAGAACTCAGTCGGACGCACTAATCTCTGTAGGCTCCTTACGCTCGCTTTTATGAGGCTCGCTCGGTCGATTATTGCCGGTACTTTCAGCGCCCGGCCCCCGCGAATCGTTCCCAAACATGTGAGCAATCGAGTCTTTCAACACATATACTACAGGAACCACATATAAGCTCATCACGGACGAGACGATCATGCCACCACAAACGGCAGTACCCAACGAATGCCGACTGTTGGCACCGGCTCCCTGGGCAAAGACCAGAGGCATAATCCCCATCACGAACGCGAAAGTCGTCATCAGTATTGGTCGCAGTCTGATCGTGGCACCCTCTACTACAGCCTGAGACGCGGGAATGCCCTGCTTCTTCAATTGATTGGCGAACTCAACAATCAGAATAGCGTTCTTGCAAACAAGTCCAATAAGCATCACCAGACCAATCTGACAGAACACATCGTTCTGCAACCCGCGCGCGTATTGCGCCAAAATCGCACCGAACAGAGCAGTTGGAACAGTGAATAGAATGATCACCGGATCAGTGAAGCTTTCGTACTGCGCTGCAAGAACGAGAAAGACGAATGTGATTCCAAGCGCGAACAAGATGAGCCCCTGAGAGCCAGCCTCAATCTGCTCCAACGATATACCTGTCCATCTGTATGTCATCGTTGACGGTAAAATCTCTCCCGCCAACTTTTCCATCGCCGCCATCGCCTGACCGGAGCTGAAGCCGGGGGCCGCAGAGCCGTTGATCTCAGTAGCGCGGAAGAGATCGTAGTGATTGATCGACTGCGGTGCAGTCGTCTCCGACAGTTTGACGAGATTGGCGAGCGGTATCATCTCGCCTTTCTGGCTCGTCACATAGTACTTCGTGATGTCGGCAGGATTGGAGCGATACTTAGAATCAGCCTGCACATAGACACGATAGACCCGGGTTCCTATATCGATGTCGTTGACGTAATACTGGCGTTCGGCTTGAATCGTAATATCGTCTCGA
>CAZISK010000076.1:0-15054 GCA_964541355.1 uncultured Candidatus Obscuribacterales bacterium | reverse complement strand
CAGTCTGTATCTCAAAGCGAGGTTGAGAGCGCTCTGAAAAAGGCGACAGACTATCTCACTCCAATTGGTGAAAAGGGTTGGTGGCCTTATAAGACTGATCACGACCCATCCATGGAAGCAACAGCGTGGGCCGCGTTAGCTTTGTACCTGGTAGACACTAAATTGATGGGCAAAGTACTGGCCTTCTTTCAGACCAGCCAGAATGCAGATGGCGGATTCTCAACCGAACCTGGAATCGGTCTACCATCTAATTGGGCAACAGGACCGGCACTGCTGGCGATGCGATTGATTTTGCAAAAACATCCAGACCTGGCATCGCAAGAGATCAATGACGTTCTAACAAAAGCTCTCGAATTTCTCTCAGAGAGTCGAGTCGAGTTCTTCAAACCGGTGGCACGCTTGCTAATCCTTATTAGTAAGGGTGAAAAAGCGCTCCATTACGCTCGTGGTTGGCCGTGGGATAACTCCTGCTTTCACTGGGTTGAGCCAACAAGCTATAACTTGTTGGCTCTCAAGGTAGCTGGCGTTCCAAAAGGAGGCTACTTTGATAAGGTTGTCGGAATTGCAAACAAATTTTTGTTGGAGCACCCTTGCCACGGTGGCGGATGGAATCATGGCAATGACGAAACCCTTGGAGCCTACCTGCCACCATATAGAGTAACTACGGCAGAAGCGCTTCTAGCACTACAGGACGTTCCGCAATCGAAAGCGGTTGTAAAAGGTTTGAACTACCTTGAATCTCTGTCCGCTCAAGATACTTCATCCATGTCGCTCGCCTGGTCGATTCTCGCACTCAACGCGTACGGCAAAGAGGCAAAGCAGGAGCTGGCCTTCTTGATAAAACGGCAGAAACCCAACGGTAGTTTTGGAGACAACATTATGGTGGACGGTCTGAGCACAATGGCGCTAGTTGCGGTATTAGGCGAAAATTCGCTTAAATACGGAGTATGAACAGACGAGATTTCTTGAAAGCAACAGCCGCTGCAGCATCAACAGCTTTGTCGGGATGCGCGAAGTCAAGCAACGATTCTGAAGTCGTCCCAACGGAACAGCAACGGGCACTGAGGCGACAGGGTCGCTCGCAGGTGGCGCTTGTTCGTGTGGCGGGATACGAAGACAACATTGGAGACAAACTGTTCGAATATTCTGACAAGCTGAGACTTCCTTCGCTCAAAGGCAAAAAAGTCGTTCTCAAGCCCAACATAGTTGAGTATCGAGATTCGCACACTCCGGTAACCACGAATGCCAAGGTCGTAAGGGCAACAATAGAACTAGCCAGACAGCTTGGCGCAGAGACAATCACAGTTGCCGAGGGTCCTGGTCATATGCGGGATACGGAGTATTTACTCGACGTGAGTGGAATAGGTCGAGTGCTCGACGAAATGAAAATCCCTTTTGTGGATTTGAACCTTGACGACATAGTGAAAGTGAATAACCTCACTGCGTTTAACAAACTTAAAGAGTTTTACCTGCCTAAGACGATCGTCAATGCGGATGCCGTCATTTCAATTCCTAAGTTGAAAACCCATCACTGGGTAGGCATAACCTGTTCTATGAAAAACCTCTTTGGAGTCGTGCCTGGGCGTAAGTACGGCTGGCCGAAAAATCTTTTGCATAGAAAAGGTATCGGCAATTCAATCATCGATCTGGTACACATGGTTAGGCCCATTTTTGGAGTTGTCGACGGTATTGTCGCGATGGAGGGTGACGGACCAATCAATGGAACGCCAATCTCAACCAACGTCGTCGGAATCAGCGAGGACCTGGCAGCACTTGACGCAACCATGACCAGAGTCACAGGTATCGACCCTCTAACCTTGGAGTACCTGCGACTAGCTGGACTGACCGTAGGCAATATAGACGAGAGTGAGATCGACATAATTGGCGCCAAGCTCGCGGATGTCCGAAAACCATTCAAGCAGCCGATAACGCTGACGGACAAGTCTTTACTAAGCCTCTCTCAAGATGCCGGTAGCTAGTCTACTCAAAGTTTGCAGGATGTATGCTGATCGATCGTAGAAGTTATCCTCGTGTTGATGTGCCCATTGTGAAATTCAGTCTTGCAACATAGCTTTGCGACAGGTTAAAAAAGAGAGATTTGGTGGAAGAATCCTAACAAGTAGCATTGTGATCATGCTTTGGATAGCTTTCGTTGAAAGCTTTTGCTTACTAAAATCTGCGCCGAGGGTTTTGCTTTATGCAATCGATTAACCCAGCTTTGGACTCAAGCTTCCCCCCCGCGCCGGCGCCCGCGGAGACAGCAAAATCAAATTACGAATGGATTCTCAGCCCTCCAATCGATCTTTTGTTTGCATGTGGTGGCATGACTTGGCTTATTTGGTTCGTCGTTGAAAAGCTTGGCGTGGTGCGAAGCCTCGACAATGCTCCTGGGACGGTGGTCTGGGTAAGCTGGATAATTGCAGTCCACTTCTTCGCCAACGATCACGCTTTTTTAGGTTGGCACCGAGTGGCGACCAGCAAATATGTGAGTCCAGAAGTTCGCAAGAAGCTTGGTCTATTTGCATTGTTCCTTGGGATTATGCTTGTACCTGTCTCCTTTAACCGGGAATGGGCAGTTGTACTGGCGAGGATATATGTGCTTGGACTCATTCAACATTTCATTGCCCAAGCCTACGGGGTCTCAATGTTGTATTGCCTCAAGCGCAAATACATTATGAGCAAAATCGAAAAGGACATCATGCACTGGATGTTCAATTTGCTGACGCTTGTGGCTATCACAAGAGCATTGACATATCGTGAGTTTTCCGGATGCGATTTCTTTGAAGGGCTGACGCTGCCGTTCTGGGGGCCTCTGCCTGAGGCAGTCTATACCGCGGTACTCTATGCCTTCATTGGATCAGTCCTTCTTTTTGCCGCTACGGTGGTGCGTAAGTACATCCGACAGAAGTTAATTTTCCCACTACCGGCCCTGTTATCCACCCTCACCATTATTGGCCTCTACTTTGTTACTCTATCCAACAACGAGCCTGTGGTCGGCATTATCATGAGCGGATTTTATCACGGCAGCCAGAACTTTGTAGTGGCACTGGCTTGCCATCTGAAAGAGCGAGGATTGCCAGAGAACGTCCCCACGTCAAAAATCTCATGTATGCTCTTGAGGCGCTACACTATCACATACTGCCTCTGCATCGTGGCTGCCGGCGTTTGTTTGGCGATCGTACTGCCGCGGCTCTTAACGCTTCTCTCCGCACCACTTCAAGTAGCCATTGCAGGTGTCGTAGCCCTTCAGGGTTTCCACCACTTCACTACTGAACGTGTGATATGGCGGCTCAGGCAACCTGAAGTCCGCAACATTATGGTCGCCTGATTACGCTACCAAAAGCAAGAGCAGTTAAAGCGCGACCTACCGTCCACCAGCAAGCCATTTTTTGTCCATGTGAGTGCGCGGTTCAGCCAGTTAATCGGAACAATTGTGTGTGTAAAAAGCTTCAACTGCTCCGCGGACTGAGTTAGAAATCCATTTTGAAGTGGCACTATTCATATTAGATTAGTTAATATCTCGACTAGCAATTTCAGAGCTACAGACAATCCGGATCGACTCATTACTAACTATGCAATCTATCAACCCTGCTCTGGAATCAGACCTACCCCCACCCAAAGCGTCGGTGGCGACGGCGAACTACGAATGGATTCTCAGTCCGCAGATAGACCTCTTGTTCGCTTGTGGTGGTCTGATGTGGGCTTTCTGGTTTTTCGTTGACAAGCTAGGAGTTGTAAGCAGTCTCGACAACGCGCCCGGGACCATTGTCTGGCTAAGCTGGTTGATCTCGATACACGTTTTCTCCAACGCTCACGCCTTTCTCGGCTGGCACAGAGTGGCTACGAGCCCGTATGTCCAGCCGGAGGTACGTAAGCGGCTCGGCTACTTTGCTTTATTCCTGGTAGTCCTGTTGTTTCCAGCGGTTCTGGTGCCGGGGCTCGCCATATTTCTGGCCAAGATTTATGTGCTCTGGTTGTTTCAACATTTCGTAGCCCAGGCGTACGGTGTCACGATGCTGTATTGCCTGAAACGCAAATACACTATGAGCAAGCGAGAGAAGGACCTCATGCACTGGATGTTCCGCTTGCTGACTTGCATGATCATCACGAGAGCTCTTACTTATAAGGAGTTCTCCGGAACCGAGCTCTTTGACGCAAAACTGCCATTCTGGGGACCACTACCCACCTTCGTGTATCAGGTAAGTCTCTTTGCTTTCATAGGCGCTGTACTACTTTTCGCCGGGATGATCGTACGCAAGTATGTTCAACAGAAATTGTTGTTTCCGCTGCCAGCGCTTCTGGTCACCATTAGCGTCATCGGTCTGTTCGTAGTTACTGTATCGAGCAAAGAGCCGAAGCTCGGCCTCATCATGTCCGGCTTATGTCATGGAAGCCAAAACTTTGTGATTGCAATGGCTTGCCATCTCAAAGAGCGAGGTTTGCCTGAGAATTTGCCGACCTCGAAGATCTCCTCGATGCTCGTTAGACCTTACGCTATTACCTATTTTTGCGGTATCGTGGCGGCTGGTATTTTGTTGTTCGTGGTCTTACCGCAGGCGCTGACGCTTCTATCAGCGCCAATACAAATTTGCATTGCTGCGGTCTTCGCCTTGCAAGGCTTCCACCACTTCGTCACCGAAGCTGTCGTGTGGCGTCTCAGACACCCTGACGTTCGCAACATACTGATTGCCTGACACTACGTCCGACGGCAAGCCGCACTCATTTCCTGAGATAGAAGCTTGTCACCCATAACTCTACTGCTTCGAGGATTTTGGTAGTTTGCCGTACCTAGGCGGGAAAAGCTTCTTGCCATAATCGCATATTGGCCTGCTTGCAACAAATCGAATCGAACTCGATCCCATCAGCTTTAAGTCGATCGCGATAAATTGGGATGTCATCCGGACGTCCTTGCAGCTCAGGCGAAACAAGACACAACCGAAAACCACGCCCCTTGAGATTGACGAATAGATCTCTAGAAATGGGCAAGACCGTAAAACAATCGACCCAGATCCAATCAACAAGACCTTCGAGCTTCAAAACCGTATCCACCGATTCGAACTCAGAGAAGCGTACAGCAGTGCGCCTTTCGCCGATTTTGCTCAATTGGAAGATCATTGGGAAGGAGGAGTCGAGAAAGAAATAATTCTCGATGGCGTACTTCTTCAGTAACTCCAAAACACGATACTCGATTCGTTCGCTCTTTATATTAAGGATCAGAGTCCCATGATTGTACTTGGCGAAAAACGGCTCGGCATCTTCGCCATCCAGAAATGGATCATGCTGCAGAATCAATCTGTCGCCCCGATCGCGTAAATCAATTTCGGCACCCAGCTCGTGCGGGACCTCTTCTAATTGCTTGAGCGTATTTATTCGGTGCGCGATGTAATGTGTCATTCCCAATTCCTTATACATAGGTAGATCCGCTCAAAGACCGAATTTGACCACTACATTTCTTTGCTCAAACTGGTCTTGAGTTTTACACTATAGTCCAGCGTTCGTTTTATGAATTTCCATTTGGCACCAAAACTGGTGTTCCAATTAGAGGTGCCGTGTATGCGCTCGGTGAATTCGACGTCGAAGCGATGCACCTTCAAACCCTTATTTTGAGCCAGATACAGCGCGTAAAGGTCAAGTGAAAAATCATGCGGCGGGCTCTTCCATGAGTCGAAGAATGATTTGTGAAAAATATTTGGCTGCGCGTTGATGTCCCAGAGCTGCCCGCCGAGATAAATCGACTCGAAAAGACTCATTCCGCAGGTAAAGACGTTATCCATCATGGGACGCCCGCGCCGCTGCCCTTTCACGTAAATGTCGAGCGGATCGTCGTTGAATTCGATTATCTCAAGAGCTCTGAGAATGTCGTTGGGATCGGTTTGCATATCGGCGTGCGTCCAGCCGACATAATCAGACGTCAAACACTTAAGCCCCTCAACGATGCCGTAGCCGTAGCCTTGATTGACAGGTACCCTGGCTGTTTTCGCAAAAGAGTAGTGGGGAAGGAGCTGGGCTATTACCTGAGGCGAATCGTCCTTCGATCCATTGTCGAGAATGAGAAGCTCGACATCGGCTCGCGGATTGAGCGATTGAAAGCGTTCCAGAATCAGAGGAATATTTTTGGCTTCGTTATAACAGGGAATGACCACTGCTAGCTTGCTCACAGCGATACCTCCATGTTTCGTTTGAGGAGAAGCGCACGCTTGAAGCCATCCAGATCGACTGCAGGGTCTTTCTCCAATTTATACGGGTGCCAGGGACAATCGTCGAAAAACTCCTGCCAGTATTCGTAGACCTTTAGATCATCAGGCGTTCCCCAGCAAACATAGTAGTCGACCTCGAATACCCTGCAGTCCAGATTTTGCTCGACCAGCTCACCAATCAGACTGTCGACATAGAACTCTCCATTCACCCTGACGTTTTTCGCCTTCATACGATCGAGACCGTCAAGCAAATAGCTAGCCTTTTTGAAGTAAAAACTGCCAACGATGGCATGGTCCTGTCCAGGATCATCTGAAATTGGAACTTTCACGGAGACGCCCGTAATGCAATCCCCTGCCGTGGCGAGCCATCCGTACATCTTCGGATTGCGCTTGCTGGCAGGATGATTGCGAAAGCTGAACGCGACAGCGTCGACCGCCTCATCTTCGACCAGACGGCGAAATCGCTCCCGATCAAAGAGCATACCGTTGTCGCAGGCGCCGATTACCAACGGCTGATCGAGTGCCACATTCAGTTTTGTGCGCTCCAGTCCAAGCGCGCAGGTTGAAGCCTGACCTTCAGTTACCTCGGAGAGTGCCACCACATCCGAAGCCGGATAAGCGTTGCCAATCACATCGCCGATGTTCGAACTCTCAAGATGATCCTGTAAAGCAACAAATACATACTGCTTGCCGGGCGGCAAGCTATCCGTCGCCTGGACCACCATCGGCTTGCCGCTCACCGGTATAAGAGGCTTGGGCGTCTCATAGCCGACCTGACTGAAGCGAGATCCTCGACCGGCCATTGGAATCAAGATCGTCGACCGACCTTCACCTGTTTGCGAGGATTGCCTGTCGAGTGCCGCCCGAAAGTAATTGGACCACTCCTGATATTCTTCCAGGTCCTTCGGTGTCCCCCACTGCAGCATGTGCGGGACCTCGTAAACAGAGACAGGGAGCCCGTCCTCTACGAGCAAGTTGTAGATCATGCTGACGTAGAATTCGCCATTGACCTGAATATCTCTCTCCATCAGCATTGGAAAGTATCTTTTTATGTGCCTGCCGCGCCGAAAATGATAAGTACCGTTGGAAGCATATTCAGCCATGCGGTTATCGGAAAAGGGCTTCTTCTCTTGAATTGCCTCCAGCCAACGATCGTGATCTCGAATGAAGGCGTAGTTGTCCGTTCCCAACATGTGCGGGTGAAATCCACGATATGCTGCGACGCAGCCCTCCGCCTGCCGTTGGCGAGTATCTTTCAGAAAGTCTTGATAGTCCCAATCTGAGAAGAAATCGCAGTAGTTGACGATTACTTCCTCTTCATCGTCAATTCGATCTAGACATTGACTAACCGCATAAACAGGACCTTTCTGGTGTGGCTCAATCGGGACGATTTCAGCGCTTTCAACCAGATTTCGCAAAACCGATTCCAGTGGCGTGGTTTCAAGATGCTCCCTGTTGCAGATGAAGGTAAACTTCTTCTCGGAAGGAAACATTGAAACGACGAACTCTATAATCGGCTTGCCGTCCACTTCGATGAGCGGCTTAGGATTCTTGTATCCGACGCTCGAAAAACGGCGACCAACCCCAGACATCGGGATAACTATATGCATTCTCCGGAACTTCGCCTCTGTTTACATCGCCTGCCTGACCTTTTCCGCCTCCCAATTTAGCAAATATCGCTGCTCATCGTCCGACAGATACTGAATATCTTCAGGAGCCGAGTTCATCAGCATCATGACGTGGGCTTTCAGCACGTCTTCGATGCGCTGACAATTCTTTAGGCTACGCTCGACAAAAACCAGCTTGTTGTCATGCACAATAATCCTGGGAGCATGTGTATACTCGGCGCTGAAATCCTTCACCGCCTTGCCGTCGTCAAGGCTCTTCAGATGCAACCCACGAGCTCCACAATAGACAAGCTGATCGGGCCAGGTCGGGCGCGATAAGACAAGGTCCACATTCTTCTCAGTTATCTCATTGAGCAATTTGTCTTCGCACAGGTAGCTGCAGACGCTCTGCCCGGTCGCTTCACTAACGAGGCGAGTGACATGGTTGGTGATTCGAAAACGGCTGAGATCAAGATCAAGATGCTTTTCTATCTTATCGAGCACGCCGTCGGTGAGAGCGATCACACGATTAACATCCGCGGCTGCCACGATCAGCCCGTGGTTCTCCAAAAATATTATCTTCTCATCGGAGCGCTCATTGCTCTTACCCACAAGCTTCTCTGCAATCGCGACAAAAACGGAATACGCCAGGTTGACACCAGGAGTGGTGTAGCTCACACAGAAAGCATCTGGAAACAACGACTCAATTGTCTTGCGCCAATCCCGACGACAGAGCAATGCATTAACCGCAATCGGGTGAGTGTGCAGTATAAATGCACCACCAACCGCTGCATGCATGAGCGTTTCTATAGACGGGCGAATTTCAGGAGTGAAGCGCGCACTGGAAACCTGGGAGCTGGCCCAGCGCTCCAGATCGGACTTGGACATCCTCTTGATCTCGTCGCCTAGCAAACCGAGCGAATTCATAAGGGCGCTGTGGTCAAGTTCGCACAATGCGCTTTCACCTTTCACATCGCTCAAAGCCCAGCCGGACGCCGTGATGGCGAGCCGCACCCCGGAATCGCCTTTGAATAAGCAGGAGACATTGCCACCGCCTGCCTGCGACAGATCGAAGCGTTCTCCCGCGTAGGCACAAAGACGGTAAAGCTCATCCTTTTCCGCCGAAGCCACCCTCACCTCTCCCTTTTCCGGAATCTTTGTCGCCATTTCCAATCAACCTTTTCAACCAAACTCTAACTCTTGAAGAAAGATTAGCCGAAAACCTCGATCAATGTCTGAAACGATTCAAACGCCGTAACCATCGAACTGAACTGCTCCAGCTCTCCTGCGGCCGGCGCTGCTTCGTTGATGTACCAGTAACTCTTGATACCCAGGGCTGTCGCACCTACAATATCGCGCTGCCAGTTGTCTCCGATCATACAAACATCGTCGGTGTTCAGCTTTAACTTTTTCAACGCCAATAAGAACATCCTGGCATCAGGCTTTTCCGCTCCCGCCTCCTCGCTCGTCACCACAGCCGCCAGCCGGTTTTCCAGGCCGAGACTCAATATTTTTTCAAATTGAATTTGCGCGGTGAGATCGGTTAAAAGGGCAATCGGCACATCGGCAACAGCATCAAGGTATGCGAGCGCATTTGGTCTGAAAAGCATGTATTTGAAGAATTCATGCCAATACAGCTTTTCTGATTCGAGAGCTAAAGAACAAGGGCTGATCGAGAGGATCTCCAACAAGCGTTGAAAGTAAAGCAGCCTGCTGTGAGACGCGCCCTGACCGTAAAGCTGCTCGTGCGTTTGATCGCGAGCCTCTTTATAGGCTGACTTCAGCTTCTCGACATCGACTCCGGTCTTTTCCGACAGCCAATCAATAGTAGCTCTAAGAGCAGGTTGATGCGCCGTTTTGTAATCGTATAGCGTGTTGTCCAGGTCGAGTAAAATTCCCTTATACCTCATCAATGTCCTCTCTTTCTCACATCGATTCGTGCAGTTAAAACTATAAGCTGAACAAAGCCGCGGTAACCAT
Organism: uncultured Candidatus Obscuribacterales bacterium; assembly: GCA_964541355.1. Classification (GTDB taxonomy): domain Bacteria; phylum Cyanobacteriota; class Vampirovibrionia; order Obscuribacterales; family Obscuribacteraceae; genus JADYXR01. Next base: position 5,270 of record CAZISK010000076.1, on the reverse strand, counting down.
CGTGCCACTCCAGCTCTCCATCGACAAGCTCCATCCGAAAACGGTTCTTGTTATCGGGCCTACCAGGATCCATTCAGAGGCTGCGCAGGTCAAGTGTTCGGCTGATCGATATCGCGCACGGGTATATAAACAGCGGCTCGCGACCAGGCTTAAGTTATATGCTCGAAGATAGAGGCTGCTTCAGCTTTTGTCGAGTGGCAAAACGTAATACGATGTCCCTTCGACCATTTGCCAACCGGGCTCGTTTGGCACCACGTCTACTGATTTCGAATTTCGTTCTTTGTATTTCCCATCGAGTAAAATTGCTTTCACGCCAAGCTTTCGTAGTTTGCCATAAAGCTCCAGCCTGCGCTCAGGTGGCGATTGAAAGAAGTGCTCCACATCTACAGATTCACATACGATTCTGACCTGTGCAAGACGAGCCCAATACAGCTCTCCGCCTTCGCTCATCGCGATTCTCGCAACTCTTTCGCCGGGTTTGATACTCAACTCTTTCAGCTTTTTCGCAACGGGCGACTGTTTATCGATGTGACAGGGCGGCAAAGGATAACCGGTCTTTTCCTTCAACGTCTCCCCAATTTGAGGAAATGCAAAATAAAGATGCAAAAGGCTATTCCATACGAAGGTCAACAGCATCAAGGTGGAAAGAATGGATAATCCTCTCGCTAACTTCTGGGTCGATTTTTGAAGGGAGTAGTCGAAACAGATAATGAAACCAGCAAAAATTGGCGATACTAGCCCAATCACGTATCTCGGCCAGACGGTCAGGACAAGAAGGATTACTGCGCCGAACCAAGCCGAGCCTGCAATGGGCGAAAGGCTCTTGATGCGTTGCAGCGAGAAAGGAAACAAGGTCCTTGTTACCGTGACAAGATATAAATACAAAACTGCAAAATATATTCCAAAACTAGTGCACAGAACAACGAACTTTTCGATCAACATGCCTGAAAAGAGAGGCCATTTGATCTCCATTTTGATGCCATCATTCCAATAGTGCGGATTGAACCAGGGCGGGTATGTTACATCGAACGGTTCAACAAACTCATAAAATCTTGGATTTTCGAACAATATTCGAGCAGGGTGTTTTGTTTCCTGCGATCCATGGACAAGAGGCACAGCAGGAGACAGATGCTGAGTAGTACAAAAGAGAAGTTGATACTTTCCCGATTCTCCCAACGATACTTTTCCAAGCGAGACGGACAATGGTATCACATATAGTGCTATTACCAATAGCATGGGAGCCACCAGGCAAATCATCGACCTGGTGCTCAGCAAACCGTATTCCTTCCCACGCCATCGCATGAGAGCTATACAGGGCAGAGCCACCGATATAAAAAACGACTTCGCAAGATATGCCAGGCCCAAAAGCGTCCCCACCATCGCAAATCGGCTCGGATGATTCTCCTGGTACAAGCACGACAGTACGGCGGCATTGGCATAGAGGTAAATCGCTGCTGCCAACAGATCAGGCGTTTTCATCGAGACATCGCCTACCACAAGAGCTGAGAAAACCGTCACATAGGTAAAAAATACAATCGCTGCCCCCCGGGGTAAGGGCTCAGTGCCCTCCTTTTCGGAATAGAACAGGTGCAGTTTCCAGACGGCGCACCAGAAAGATCTCGAGGCAAAGAGAAATAGCACAAAACAAAGAAGCTGCATGACAACAAGCAGCGGTCGCTCCATCTCGACCGAAGGAGCAAGAGAGCTCAGTAAACCAAACAATAGTGGATACAGCGGACTCCAGTACGGGTTGATAAACAGAGAATAGTTGTGCAGTCGAAACTGCTGTGCCAACTCAAGATAGGAGATCGTATCCCAGAATATGTAGTCGTACCATGCCACAGTTTGAATGCAGGCCATCAAGAGAGCTGCAATTACTAGAACGATGACGACTGGCATCCCAGCCTGCCCCGTTCGCTCAATAACCGACCTGACCAAAATTGCGTTTCCCAAGGGCGCAGATTGTTAAGAATGCATTGTTGATAATAGCATTTCTGAGTCAGCCATCCTTTTGTGTGAGTCGAGTTTGCCCTGTCGCTAGGATGATCAACGTACCGTTAACCGGGCTGAAAAAGCGGATCTCAAATGGCGATCCCTCGGGAACATTGGATACCTCCAGGTCGTCAAAACCTCTCAGTGTGCTCCAATCAACGTCTTCGTCAGCGTCTAATTAATTAAAAGGGGAGACTCCCGAATGATCAAAAAAGTAACTCTCAGTCTGGTAGCAACGATGCTAGCCGGAATGACCCTTGTCGCGTCGAGCGCTCCGGCACTAGCGTGCGACAACAACAATAACAACCTGCGCGGCTTCAACGGCAACGGTCGGTACAATGCGATTGCTGCACAAAATTACCTGTACAACAATCAGCTCAACAACGGTTTCAACGGTCTCAACAGCGGCTTCAACAACAAGGCTTTGAAGCAAGCTCGCAAGATGCAGCATCGCCAGCGCCAGGCCCAAAGACGCCTGATGAAACAGCAGTATGCAGCCGTCAATGGCAACAACGGTTACAACATTGTCAACAATCCATATGTGAATCCGGGACTGGCCAACGCCTATCTGAATAGCGGTGGCGCCTGCAGTAACGGACTCAACAACAACACCAACGGTCTCTACAACAACGGTCTCTACAACAACGGTCTCTACAACAACAGTCTCTACAACAACGCAGGACTCTATGGAAATCCCGTCAACGGCTTCGGCGTTTCTTCCCTACTTGGACGAGTATTGAACCGACTATAGACACAGGCTACACGCCAGCTTTGGTCTCTAGTTAGTTAGCTGAAAAGGCTCCCATCTCGGCGAGCCTTTTCAGTTTTCGACCAGACTCAATGACGCTGAACTAGACTCTTAATCGACATAAAGAAGGCGGAACGTTTTTATATCTCTTGGCGAAAGCTCTTGCAACGGCGACTTCCAGTACATCAAATCGGTCGCATGTGGAGAGTGCCCATCCAGACCCAGTGCGTGTCCGGCTTCGTGCATGGCGAGCGAGCGCAATGCACGGATTTCGGGCTCGCTGTATGCATTAGCATCTCTTGAATGAAGCGAAATCTGAATGGTGGCAAGCTTCAGATGCGGCTCGCCGTTGGTGCCCGCGCTCTCCTCAAAAGACGTGTGTCCACCGGAGCTTCCCAGGTCGGCCACCCTGGTAATGACAACCGAGGCTTCCTCTGGAACTTCCGTAAGAATCCAGGAAAACTGGTCGCTCGACTTCCCCCAGGCCGCAAAACCATCAACCAAAACATTGGACAGCTCAGCATCGAAGCCACTTTCAGTACTCTTATCAACAAAGAGCTTTAACGGCATCAATTCACGCCTCCAGCGTCGAGAATTGATGCTGGAAAGATACTCCTCATTGTTCACAGGTCCACTCCACAAAGAAAGATAGTCTTTGATTCCCCAAACCAGACCTTCAAAACCCTCTACCGCCGGGTCCTCAGGATCAGATAGCGCGAACTGATCGTATAGCTCCCAAGCTCGCCTGAACAGCTCGCGACCAAGCTCATGCTGTCCCGCCAGATCGTACGCCAACGCTTTGTCGTAGATGAAAGCAAGTTGAAAAGGCACAGAGACCGGAATGCGCGCAACAATCTCCGCCGCCACATCGAAAAGTTGGACGGACTCCGCGAACTTCAATGAATCTCGCAACTGGATCGCGCGTTGATAAGTATTGGCCGCGTCTACGAAAGCATCATCTGGATTCACTTTACTACCTGCCTGCAAGCGCCAATTTTGCTGGCACATCTAATTGTCATACCAAAGTTATATCGCCAAGTTATTGTACTAAACACAGGAAGCCTGATGCGGCAACTTGGGCTTCAATTTACTAAGTATTGAATGAGGCGGATAGCTGGTCGTAGCGGAGCGACCACGCTTCAGATGCGTATGGGGTAAAACATATGAAAGATGTCATGACACAAGGTGTCGACGTCCAGCCCTTGAAAAATTCTGATGCTCTCTGCGATGAAGTCTACAAAGCACCTCGCCAGACCGAGGCGGACAAGACAGCCGGAACTATGTCAAGTGAGCAAAAGCAGCATTCGGAAGATACCAGAGAGCAATCTCATGCAATCGAAAAACGACCAGACTCGAGCGATTCGCCAAAGAGCAGCCTGGAGCCGCGAACAGAAGCAGATCGTCTGAAACAACTGCAGGATCTTTTGCTCCAGGGAATCGCTGACGTAAAAACCGGTTTTGTCTTCGATACCATCGCACGTGCGGAACAGGACGTCGATACAAAATACATTACCAAACAAGCCAAAAGTGGCATCGTGCCGGGTGAACGCCTCGAAGAGAAGCAGCTGGAGACATTGGACATCCTGACAAAGGCGAGACATGATGAACTTGCTCAAGTAAAGGAGCGGGTAACTGAGGGTCTGAAAAAAAATCTGGAAGACTTATTACGAGAGCGAGAAACTGGAGAGTTTGGCGATGCCACCAAGAATCTTTTTCAACAGTACTTAAACTGGCTCGAACAAAAAGCTCTTCCGTCAATGCAGTTGGCCCAGGCAAAAGCGCTTCTCGAGCCACCGCCGGAAAGCCCGGTGCCGCTGCAACAATCGCCGGCCCTCGACCCGAAAACTGGAGAAGTCAATCCCCTGGCGCTCATGAGCCCGCGCCAGCAGTTCCACTGGATCTTGTCAGGAAAAAAATTGCCGCCGGAAACCATAGAGATGAAATTCGACAACATCCCAGGAAGCGCGCAACTGGAGAGACTCAGCCGAGCCCAGGATTGGATGACCGCATCACAGAAGCTCTTGAGGGAATCTTCTCTCAACTACGATGTTCAAACGGTAATTCCAAACATGATTCGCGACAACAAGCTGCCGCCGACCTGGGGTCTCGAACATTACCCTGGCGCCGACAAACAGGCTTATCATCAGGCATTCACCAGAGCAGAGGGCGGTGCCGTCGCGGTAAGAAATCTTCTTCATGCCGCGCTGGACTACGACAAACTCAACGTCCTGCGGCAAGGCAACACAACCAGAGCATTGAATGAAAATGAGCTCCGCGCCGTCTTGCAAATTCCAAAAGAATGGAAACTCGAACTCGACGATCAGGGTCACTTGAAGTCACTCGATCTAGATCTTCCAAAATCGCTCGAACTCGAAGATCCTGTCAACGCAGTTAAGCTCGATCGACTTGACCAGTGGCTAGCCACATCAGGAAAGAAGATTCAACGCACCATAGACGATGCCATAGCCAAGGGAAAAACGCCGGCACAAAATCTCTTTTATGGAACAACGGAACTCGGCGGCAGCAAAGT
>CAZISK010000075.1:6059-15057 GCA_964541355.1 uncultured Candidatus Obscuribacterales bacterium | reverse complement strand
TGGCTCCAAGATTGCCATATCCTGCACAAAAGCAAGGGGATATGTCTAGACAAAAACTAATCGAATGGTTTAAATCAACACCAAATGCAGTACTGTTTGGGACATCGAGCTTTTGGGAAGGTGTCTCCGTCGATGGCGAACAGCTCAGCTGTGTCATCATTGACCGTATCCCTTTCCAGGTACCGGATGACCCGGTTTACGAGGCTCGCTGCGAGCAACTAAAGCAGGACACTGAGAGAAGCTGGTTTAACGATCTTGCCTTGCCACACGCAATCATGCGGCTAAAGCAAGGGGTCGGCCGATTGATTCGAACACAAGAAGATCGCGGCATGGTGGCTATTTTGGACCCGCGCCTGACGAAGAAATACTATGGACGCCGGGTCGTAGAATGCCTGCCGCCTATGAAGGTAATCCACAACCTCAACGACGCCCAGCGCTTTTTCGACGCCGGCAAATAGCTCATCGCATTATGCGTCAGGATGCCGCTTCCGGCGACTCGGGACTCTCAGCACCGCCAAGGTCATCGGCATCGTCCAGCGCCGAGGTGATATCGTTTGTCCTTACCAAACATAGCGCTGTCGGGCAATTATCAACCAGGTAATGAACGATCGGATCCTTTTTGAAGAACATCGAGCCTTTCCCTTTATGAACCTCGGTGGTTCCCAGAAAAAGCAGATCAGCGCCAATCTCCGTCGAGATATCGCAAATTCCTTTAGCAACTTCGCCAACCCTGACAATGCCTGACGCCACGAGCCCGGAATTCCTCAATCGAGCCACGACTTCGTCCACCTGCATCTTCGCTTTGTCCATGGGCCGGTCGGTAGAAATGAGCTGGGCAACAACTCCAACCTTTTCAGGGTCCGGCACGACCCGAATCAGGACGATTTCGGCACCCAGGGCGCGAGCATGACGAGAGGCCAGATCCACCGTCTTGGCGCTCCTTTTCGGGCTGCTGAATGCCACCACAAATTTCATTCAGACGCTCCTACAGACTAGGTATGCCATACCAACTTGAGACCCAGGTAACAGATCGCCGACAAAGCAAATGCTACTGGAAAAGTGAGGACCCAGGCAAGCAAAATCAGCTTCAATGTCTTGGGATTGATCTTCTCGCGTCCATACATCGGGATCGTCCCACCTGCTACAGCGGAGCTGAGCGTGTGGGTCGTGCTGATAGGTGCGCCGATCGTGGACGCAGTCAAAATAATCAACGCCGTGCTGAAGGATGCCCCGAAGCCTTGAGAGTGGCTGAGTCGTTCGCGGCTGATTTTCGTACCCACCGTTCTAATTACCCGCCAACCACCAATTACCGTTCCCAGACCGATGGCGCTCGCCGCTGAGATCACGACCCAAAACGGCACATGTTCAATTGAATAGCCGGTGAAGTGCGTGGCGAGTATCAGCGTGATGATACCCATGGTCTTCTGACCATCGTTGCTGCCGTGACTAAAGCTGACACAGGCGCTGGCAAAGATGTGCATCCAGCGCATTACCTGGTAGTGCGCCTGACGTTTGCTGCCCGGATTTTCCTTTTCCTTTGAATACAGCAAAGCCAACCATGTCATCAGCGCACCTGCACCAAAGCCAACCGCAGGAGAGATAACCAGCGCTAGAAAGACTTTGTTGAGTTCATGCCACTCAACACCATCCCACCCGGCCGCAGTAACACCAGCACCGAACAAGCTGCCGATCAGGCAGTGCGATGAGCTCACCGGTATGCCATACCACCAGGTGACCAGGTTCCAGATCACAGCAGCAATTAAAACTGCCACCACAATCGGCAATGTCACTGTATCAGCCGGAATAATCTTCGTTATGACTTGAGCAACCGCCGTTCCAACCAGCAAAGCACCCAGACAGTTGAGCAAACCGCTCATGACGATGGCAATTCCGGGTTTTAGCGCCTTGGTGTAAATGACGGTCGCCACTGCATTGGCGGTATCATGAAATCCATTTACGAAGTCGAATCCCAAAGCGAGCGCTACGGCAAGAACTGCAACGATCGTGTCGAAACTCATTATTGTGCTGGAGGCTCCGTTATGTCTGAGACGCCTGACCACTAAAATACATATCAATCCGGGGGTTAAGGGTGAGTTAATCGCCGCTCAGCCTGCCCATTTTGTTACACGGCGCTGTTGATATCGCTTGGCGCTGCCAGCGCATCAGCATCGAGAGCTTCATACTCTGACCAATATGCAGTTCAAGTTGTATTCATATAGCAGCAACGAACCGGACGGGGACAAGGGTACAATCAATGATGACCATCACTGATTTGGCAATAAACTTTGTCTAAGAAAACCGACAATCCAGATAGTCACCACGACGACTCTTTAAACGACGAGCGCCTTCAACACGCCCACCAGAGTAAAGAGTACAAGGACGCGGTCAATCGCAACCCAGACAAATTCACGTCCTTTTCCGAGGGTATGCCGAGCGTAGACAAGTTCGAGCTGACAGATTCAATTGAGAATTACGCTCAATCGACAACTGACACCGCTATGACACCGAACAAGCTGGATAGGCTCGACAGCGCTACCGAATTTTTAGGCTCGACAACATGCAGGCACCTTCTTCGATACCAGATCGGGCAAGTTAGCTCGTTAGCAAGTTATACCGACAGTGATTGCAAACCGTCACCATCACTGGATCGACTAATCTCCATGCTCACAGCGGTTCCATGGAGTGACAAGATAAAAGTACAAGGATCAGGCACGACCGAACCAAGCGAATATTCTTTCGAGAATGACACCATGGTCCTCGATCGATCGCTCAGTGACGACAGACTCGTTCTGGCATTCGCGCATCAGTCGTTCCACGCTACAAATAAATCTCTTGTGAGACTCTACGAGGGCAACAAGCTCGAGCTGGACGAATTCATCGACATTCACCTCTGGTCTGAGGTAGCGGCGCTAGTAGCGGAGCTAAATGTGAAAAAAGAACTCGGTCTCAAAGAGGCACCACCCAGAGTGCTTTGTCAAGAGAGGAGTGGTAGCTTATTTAGTATCAATGTTGGTGACTATCTTGAAAGCAAGGGAATGAAGTCTCTTCATCAATTGCTGGAGAATTCGATGGTCAGGGGCTCTAAGACAGTGCGATTGACCGATATATACAGATCAATGCACAATGTTTATACCCAGAACTTCGACGCCGAAAAAATCCGAGCCAACTGCTATGTCGAACTCTGCGTTGCCACCGGACTGGACAAAGATCGGCTCTAGCGCCAAATCACTCGTGGCGCGCTTCCATGGCCTCTAACTGCATCGGATCGGCGTAAACCCACAGGTCACCTGGTCTCCAGGGCAGCGGATATCTGGTCGCCCTGTATCTATATACGAGCAGCTGCCGTACAATCCGTCTTGCTGATGGATTTTGCTCGCCACGCTTGTCATTAGCGAGCCTGGTCCGCAGTTGAATGGCTTCCCGCTTAGTCCAGCAATAAGCCGGACCAGGACTGGAGCCGCGAGAACGACATAAAATGGCAATTTTGCCGGAGGGTTGGGGCCAACCTAAAACGTAAGCGGATTCGTCATACATAACTAATAATGATAATTCATGTTGCTGGAAAGTCCAGTGAACCATAGCCAATGAAAGTGAAAGCATTCGAACATATCGTCATATTTCATCCAGCCGCCATCGGCGATGCCATGCTCGCCACTCCTGTCGCGACCATTCTTAAAAGGAATTTCCAAAATGCCCGTATAACCTATTGGTCTCATGGAAGTTTGAGCCCGGTCATCAAGGGTATGTGCCCGGCAGTTGATGCATTCGTCGACTATCGGCGAGGTCAGAACATTATTGCCCTGACCAACCAACTGAAGAGCCTCAAGCCCGATCTCTTCATCGACCTTTCCAACTCGCCGAAAGGGATGGCGATGGCATTTTTTAGCTTCACACCGGCCCTCACTTACAAGAAAAGAAAGGATGGGGTCGCACCGATCCGGCACGCAGCTGACAACTTCGTTGACACAATTAAACCGCTTGTTGAAATAGTACCGGAGAAACTCTTTCCTACAATCTTTCCGAACGAAGAAAATGTGCGCAAAGTCTTTGACAGTGTTCTTCCGGCAACGAGTACAACTGTTCCACGAATAATCGCGCTTGTTCCTGGTGTTGGGCGACTGCGGCCAAATCGAGCCTGGACCGTTGATGGATTTCGCGATCTGTTCAAATTGATCAAGAATCACGGCTCATACGACGTAGCGCTCGTCGGTGGCAGCGAAGAGGTAGAGCTGGCAGGAGAGCTCGAACAGCTCTGCCCAGAAGGTTTAATCAATCTCTGCGGCAAACTCGATCTGGCCCAAACGGCAACTTTCCTTAAAGGATGCTCGGCGGTCGTCTCCGCTGACACTGGACCAGCTCACATTGCTGTAGCGGTTGGCACGCCGGTAGTGGGTCTATACGGACCAACTGCATTAAGTAGAAGCGGTCCCTACGGCTTTCTTGAATTTTCAATTGATAAACGTGACGAATGCAAATGTCAATACAAGAAACATTGCTCTCTGACAAATGAGAGCTCGGCGGGTGCCTGTATGAGCATAATCACAGCAAATGAAGTGCATGAACAGTTGACACGGATTCTCTCGATCCGACAGGTAGCAAATTGAGAGCACCGACTTCGGTATCAGTCAAAATCTCTACAAATTTGCATTTTTTAAACTACGGAAGATAACACGATTCCCCGAAGACAACTTGCCCATCGATACTTTATTGCAAGTAGGCATTGGAGTCTGCTGCTGGTGAGGCGTGCTGTCAACACCGTTCTTGACCACACTGGCAATGAAGTTGGTTTGATACATCGACCAGTTGCGTGTGAAGTCCTCAAGTGCCATAGCCTTCACAATCCGGGAAGGAAGTTGAACTTTCATGGTCGATTGATCACCGTTGCGCCCGTATCGAATCCTGTTAGCACCGGATTCGGTACCCTCGTATGCGGCAACCAGAGTCCAATCATCGTCGACAATCATCTCGAGTTTCACCGAAATACTACCGGGGTGGCTGCGCAGGTCACTGACAATCACGCGAGCATCTCGTGAAAGAGGACGGACCTCGAGCAGTCTCTGTGTTTCAACCGGAGCCCGATCCGCTTCATCGCGGAGAATAATAATGGTATCGCTGACGGTGTCTTCTTTGACTTCGGCAACATGCAAAATCACCGGTGCAGTGACAACTTTGCCTCTGGGATTGCGATCTAATACGGGAACAGCGATCTCCAGGGAGGGACGATCTCCAGTCCGTCGCACACGATTCAATACGGAGAAGAGTTCGTTGTCGCCGGTCTGAATCTGCGGAAGATCTCGCACGGTGGTCTTGGGATTGCCAAGACGCGGAGGATTGACGACGGTTTTCCGATACTCTTCGTTAAGCGCGTTACATGCCTCTTTCGCTGTGATTTCCTGTTCTTTGACGATTGGTTCGGCTGCGTTTTCATCGTCCGTGTCACAACCCGATCCCATTGAGAGGGATTTCAGCAACGTGGCTTTCTTCTCGACGAAGTAGTTCTTGCGGTGAACGGCAAGCTCTCGTGGGCTCGGCAACCAGAGCACCTGTCCAGGATATACAAATGGGGCTTTTTGTCCATTGACGAGTCGGAACAGGATCTCGCTCCGGTTGATCGTGACGATCAAATCGGCAAACCTCTTGTCTCCAAGCTGCTTGGTGCTGATCGTCTCAATAGTGTCGCCCTCGTGAACAGCGTATTTGACTCTCGTCTCACTAGCCCAACTGTCCTGGTTGTCGGCGGTGTCCTGGTCGTCTTCTTCCAGCGCCTCTTCAGTTTCGGAATCGACTAATCCGACGAGCTCAGCAAATTTTAGAGCGGCCTTCAATCCTGGGAAGAACAGCACTTCATCACCATGCTTGATGGCGATCTCACCGTTCTGTAAAGTAACACCTTCCGGAAGCGGCTGCCCGGATTTGATTGCTAACGCAATGCTAGCTACCAGAGGTGGTGTCAGACCGACACCTCTGACAATTCCTTCGATAGAGTAGGGAGACTTGCCGGTTGGCGTTACAACCGCGTCACCTTTTCCGACGCCATCGCCCTTTACAGAACCCGCTGCATCGCCTTTCGCGCCGGCATTGCCGATCAACCCGTGAGGCGTGTTTAATCCGGAAATTGCCGTCGTGGTAACCGTTATTCCGTCAGCCTTGATTCCCGAGCTATCGGCTGTAGTTAGCTTTCCGGTAAGACTTGTCGGAAGAAGCGACGCAATCTGTTCCTTCCATCCGGAAATGAAATCGGACCTTGCCCCTGTGAGCAGGCCGCTTGCATCGGCTTTACCGACAGGAATCAGGCCGGATACGTCCTTAGCGGTACCAATCAGATCGGTTCGGGTTGAGCTAATGGCACCAGATACGATACCGGGAATCGAACCCTGCAGTCCGCCGATCTGAATTGAAACAGCTTTGACACCAACAGTCACATCGACTTTTGCGGTGCCGATATCGGAAGAGGTTATCGACTTGCCGATGGGGAAGAGCTTTCCGGTCAACGCATTAATGGAATCGACCAGCCCGGCGGGTCGAACGGACTCGCCAATAACGATATCAATCTTTTGACCAGAGGAGTTTCGTCCATCGCCGGATATAAAAATCGGCAGTCCTGAATTGGGAGCAATATGCAGTTGCTGCACCGAAAGTGGTGATACATCGGTTCCGGCTGTCTTTCCGGCACCTACGAACACCGAACTAATCTTTACTTCATTTCCGCCGTTCGGCGTTTGAAACTTGATCGATCCTATCGAAAATTCCAAAGGTTTACCGCTGAGAGAGACTCCGGTCTCAATCCGCGTACCTTGAGATGATGCGCGGCGATCAGTCGATGTTGCCGACGCCAACGCATCGGCCAGATTGGCTCTTATGGCGTCGACCTGGGAAGGCAGTCCCTTGATGAGAGCGCTGTCAATTGCCTCGACCTTTCCGACAGCAATGGCCGAACCTCCGTCCAGGGCCATTCTACTGAGGCTGCCTGAGCGGAATTGTTGATTGGAGGCAAAGCTCTGCACCACATCTGGTGAACGCTGCGGTCCAGCACCTCCAACACTCGTAACCGTCGTCAGGTCACCGGACGGATCGTTCGGACGGTCGGACGTGCTGGGCTGAGGAGCACCCGCACCTCTTCTTGCATCCGCGACTGGCTCGACTGAGGCTGGATTCCTGGGACGCGAGGATTCTCTGAATCCTTCGTTTACCTGTGTAGAAGCAAAACCACCGATGGTATCAGTTTCTTTTTTTCTTGACTGTCCCAGTTGACCCGATGCTGAATCCGAATGCGATACGCTGAGATTTTGTGCGATATCTGAGCCGTTCCTATTGCGGTTGCCAGACAATCTGCCCGACGAAGGTGGATTGTCTGGTGTTGAGACGTCTCCGCCGCGTCCTCGCAACGCGGACGTGCCACTACTCGTAGCGACCTCTGTTGTCGCCACCTTCAAAGTATTTCCGAGACTGCATCCAAGAACCATTGAGGCACTGGTGCCGACAAAATCCTTTCCTTGCTGCTGAACACCGCCCACTTGTGGAGCGCGCTGAGATGTGCCGGCGACACCTTCCGGTGTAAGCACGTTGGGATTATTAATTTTCTTAGTCAGGTCACATAGGCTTACTGCCAGATCGCTCGATTGCCCACTGGAGACCCGCGGGAGACGGGGCAGCGTATTGAAATCGGCACCCGGCAGCGATCTGCCCAAAGATTGATCAGCTTGTAGAGATGCAATCTGCCCGCCGCCCATCACTACTTGATTTAAGTTGATGTTGTTACGAGGACTGTGAGGTGAAGTATCAGATGGAGCAGGCGGGTTTGCGCCCCTCCTGATATCATCTAGGCGTGCAGCAAAGAACGACCCAGGAGATAGACTGTTGGCGGTGTCTGAATTGTTGGTGGCTTTGAACTTCGATTTTGTCTCACAGCGCCCACCAGCCACATCCTGTACTTGAATGAGCATGCCGACTGGTCCAAGAGAGGTCGTTGCGGCCGGCAACAACCTGTCGCCAGTCGGACCTAGTCTTAGTGTGGCAGATGGATTTGAATCCGACGGAGACAACGAAGGAAGAACAGGCACTTTACATACAGAAGCCTCTATCTTGGTGCCAATTCTGTATGGGTCCGATCCGACACCACCCGGATCGATCGGATTGCGCAAATTGTTCCTTAAACCAGGTCCGCCAGCAGACCCTGTTGCGTCTAATCCCTGTCTAGCCAGAGGAGAAAGGCGCCTATCATTGGAGTTATCTATTGCTCCTAGCGCACCAGGAACTGCCCCCCCTATTCCCAGAGAACCAGCAAACAGTCCGTCTAGACCGAGCGGCCGCGGAGGCTCCGAACCTTTGCTGTCGCCAGCGCCTGGGATTTTCAAACTACTGCAACGGGGCAGCTCACGATCTTTTCTCTCAGAACCCTCACCCTGATTCAACTGGATCAGAGAAACTAGTCCTGGTACCCCAGGATTGGTGTTGTCGACCGACGGACCACGGCTCGGAACTTTATCCCCTGGTCCCGCGGTCTGCGAGCCTCCCGGTCTCGCTCCAAGAGAAACCTGACCAGAAAATGGAGTTGGAACGATTTCGCCACTACGCCTAGGAGAGCTGCGACCGGTCGCGTCCACCTGGTGATTGTTCGTGCAACTTGATCCCTCAGGCTGTGAACCACCTGGAGCGACGACATGTTTGGGAGCAAATCTGGGCAGCGTAGTCGTTGACTCACCCTGCTGCAAAACCGGTGGATTTTCAGCTAGTAAACTTGGTCCCTCAGGAGATAAGCCTGGAGCGACGACATGTTTGGGAGTAAATCTGGGCAGCGTAGTCGTTGACTCACCCTGCTGCGAAGGTGGATTTTCAGCTAGTAAAGTAGTTGGATTGAATCCGCCACCACGACCAGGAGGATTGTTGCGACCGGTCGCGTCCTCGTGACAATTGGTAGTACAACTTGGTCCCTCAGGAGGTAAGCCTGGAGCGACGACATGTTTGGGAGCAAATCTGGGCAGCGTAGTCGTTGACTCAC
>CAZISK010000075.1:0-5959 GCA_964541355.1 uncultured Candidatus Obscuribacterales bacterium | reverse complement strand
CCTGCTGCAATGTCGTGGACGTGGATTCAGACCCAATCAGTTTGCAAGAGCCCTCGTGACCCCGGTTCGGATTTGGGTCAGCCAGCTTGGGGCCAGGAGCAAGTGGCTCAGAACCCACTCGTGGTCGAGAAGTACCCGGAGAGGCGAGAGGCGAACCTTCAATCGATGGACCCGGAGGCTTATTGGTAAGAGCTCTTGGAAGACTGGTCGGACTGCTATTCGAAGCAGCATTATCGACCACTATCTGTCCAATTCCGCTAGAAATCTGTCGTCCACCGATCGGTTTTGGATCGGCAGAGTCCAATGTCGTGTGAATAGGAAAGACAGGCACGTCCGTAGGACCGGAAGAAGGTCTTGGTGTCGGATTCTCAGGTGGGGTGACCGCTCTTCCGCCGGGCGAAGCTGGCGGCGCTATCCCTGGGATATTTCGGGGCTCAATCGACCCTGTATCTGGTTTGTCTCCACGCGTCGGCGCACCCGGCGCTGGCAATACCGACAGTTGTGGAGTAGGACCGGCAGGCTGTTTCGACTGCTCACCTGCAGACTGCACCGGTTGCTCTCCAGCCGGCGGATTCGGTCGCGGCGGATTCGAAGCGTCGTCCGTTCGGATAAAAGCAATTGGCCGCGAAACCGGGCAGACAGGCAATGATAATGATTGTCCGTTCTCAGTCGATGGTCCATTTGAAGGAGAATTTCTCTTATCCTTGGTCGTGGACGGCTCTTGAATGGGGACAATCAACGTTTGGAGACTGACCGGAATAAACGGTGAGGCCGGAGTTCTGTCCAGAACATTCACATCAGAGGCGAAGGACAATCTTGGAAGAACTCGTTCCGCAGATGGCTTCAGTAGCGCAGCCAATCTCTCACCGGCTTGGGCAGGATTGAGAGTTGATGCTCCAGTTTCCATAATGCTTAGATTTGGAAGTCCAGGAGCACTGTAGACCGGACTCTCCCCAGATTCGCGTTCGTCCGCAGGCGGATTGGCTGACTCACCGGGAACGCCCGATGCCACTTCCTTGAGCTTAAGGTCAGCCCCTCCCGCAGGGTTCGCTGCTGGCGATGCCGGGGATTCACTTTTTTCCGTCTTCATTAGAGGACTGATCTGTTGAAACAAACCAAAATCCGTAGTCAAAGACTGTTTTACTTGTCGAAGAAAATCTTCCATTGGAAATAGAAACTTGAAAAGCAATGTAGTAGACAGAGATAACTACAATCCGTCTAACGCCGCTACGATAGGGGGTTTGTGCGTTCGCGATTTAACGCAAAATGCGTGGATAATCAAGCATGATATTAGTCAATATTCGCAATGAGCATTTTTTGGACAGACGGCGAAATTAAATTTCAAAGTCTTGGGCAAAAACTCTAAAACCAAGCTCTATTGACATCTTGAATGAGCGAGCATATGATGTTTGCGCCATGCTTATTTTTCATGGCGGCCCGGCCATTTACTATCAGTCCAAGTAGATTCGTTTTCGCCCGCCGATTACTAGTCTGGGTACAATTCAAGAACAACACGATTCCGGTGACCTCGCACCAGCAGTAGTATCACAATGTCTTTGCAATTTGTTTTGCCGCGGAGTATATAATGAGCGATATTGTCCCTAATGGCCCTAAGAACCTCAAAGGCCAAACCACTGACTCACCGGACAGACAGCAGAGAAGGCCTACCGGAAGCGATCAAGTAAAGAATCCGAGCGACACCACTTCTCCGTCGGCGGTCGCAGAAACACTATCTCGGGAACTCCCGACATCGCACTTTCCGCAACCCGGTCGCTCTGCCGTAGACGCAAGAGAAGCACATAAGATGATTCAATCCGCACAGGGTGTCGAGTCGGTGACGACCAGGCTTCCACTCGCTGACGGCGGACCGATAAGAGTAAGAACGCTCGGTGATACCGCTCGCGGTGGCGACCAGGCACCCGATCGTAGAGCCGCAAGACAAAACACAACCGGTAATGCAGCCGACATCGCTGATCGCCCTGGCGCCGACACTTTGGCTGACGCAAGACGTCACAACATCAACAGAGCTCCCGAAGCCACAACGGTCCAAACCCAGGTCGATCTCAGAAAGGGGACTAATCCTCATGATGTAGCCAATCCCGGCGACCGTAGACCTGACAGACAAAATAACAGACCGGAAGCTCCAGCCGGACAAGATCCATCCGACGGAAGAAGGTCGACAAGACAACCGGAGATCGCTGATGGTGTTAACCGACCAGGACGCGAGGGACGAGCGCTGAACACGGCAGACCGTCCGGAAGGACGAAGGTCGACACGTCAGGTCAGCGACGCCGGAACGGACGGGCACGGACCCGATAGCAGCTTTACAGTTCGAAGGAACAACAACACTGATCAAGGCGTTAATCCTGGAAGAAGGAACGCTACAATTCGCCAACTTGCAGACGGCACGGCTCACATAGACCGATCTCCAACCGGTCGAGGTCGGACCGCACCGGGGCCGGAGGCACCCGACGCCAACGGTCGACGATCAAGAACGCCCGAGAACTCCTTCACCAAGAGACCCGGCCAAGACGGTAATGCGCCGACGACTGACCGTCATACTGGTCGGAGAGTGGATACAAGCATTCGTCCTGGTGAGCCGACTCCAATCGCACGTCGATCTGCCGAAGCTCTTTCTACCAATCCCAATCTCACACCACGCCAACAACGACGGCTGGAGCAGCTGGCAAATCCGGGGCAACCTGGCACGCGGAGACCAGAGCAACCTCTCCCGGCGGACATGGTGACGCCGGCCCAGCACAGACGTGCCGAACGTATTATCAATGCACCGCCATTGGTGCAACCCGTTACAGATTCCGGAGGTGGCGGCGGACGCAAACCAGGAAGAACACCTGGCGCAGAGCCGATCGATCCAACATCGGGACGGGCAGGAAGAAGAGACTTCTCGCCGCCGCCCGGTGAATCGACACGAGGACGACGCGACACGCCAACGACGGCTCCACGTCCCGACGCGACGAGACCGGACGGATCAGGTAGACGTCCAGGAGATGTCCAACCAGATGGACGTCCTCGTGTACAACCGATCTCTGGATTCGAACAGCCGACAAGAACAGATACACGTCGAGAGACGCGACCAGGCAGAGGCAGCGAAGTACCTCTCAACAACGACCAGCGCCGCTGGGTCAACGATCAGGCCCGGGCATTGCAAAACGACCGTAGCGAACGCGCCGGTCAGAATTTCAAAGACAATTTCGAAAAGTTGTCTCCTCAGAATAGAGATACCCTTATCAGGATGGACGGCCGACAACAGCAAGAAGTAATCGGCCGCATGTCGCAAGATCGCCCGAACCGACCTGATCGTCCAGGAGAGGCACCAGACGCCAGAAAAGACGTACGAACCAGAGTGGATGCCACCATTCCTGGTCTCGACATGAACAATCCACAATCGCACAGATTCCTCAACGATGCCGTTCGTCGGTTGGATCAGTTGAGGGCAGAACCTGCACTGGCTAATACCAAAATCTCCGACGTATTGAAAGGGTTTGATCCAAACAGCGTCCGCGCTCTGGAAAATTTCCTGGCTCATCATCAAGGATTGGAGCCTGGTCAACTCACACTCGGTCAGCTGGACAAATCTCAACTCAAGATGTTGCACGACATACTCAAGGGCAAGTTCGATCAACCAGGCGGACCGCTCAAACTTACACCGGTCGAAGCGCTGGGTGAGATTTCCCGACGTGTCCGCAATCCTTTCGGCACGCCCGAAGTATTGAACCCGCTCACCGCCCCTGATGGCATTTCCAAGCCGGGATTCCGGCCGGGACCACTTGCCGATGGTTACACACCATTTGTCAATCCGCTCTCCGAGATTGGAAAGGTACTCAACAACAGCGAATCTGGAACAAAACTTTCCGATCTAGTCGGGCGCAATCTTGATCCACTGCCTACCGCCCTGATCAATTCAGGAACACTCGCATTAGTCGAATTCACAGCAAAACTCAGTCCGTTGCAAGAGCTCAACGTCATCAATATGCTCGACCAAAGCCCGCGCCTGACTCAACTGTTGGATGGCGGAGATGCGATCGCCAAGGCCGGAGGATTTGCCAATATCCTTGGTACCGCCTTTGGTGACAGCCGTGGAGACTTCACAGTGCGTGGAGATCTGCCAATCACCGCCAGCAGTTTCATCAGCGACGGCGCCAACGCCGCACAAGATGCAACCACTCAAGCGCTCAAGCAACAGGAATACGTCGCGAATTTGCCGATCGACGCATCGACGGGAATGCCCTACGATCCTTCCACTGGCAAGCTTATTGATCCCGTCACCGGCAGACCGATCGGCGACAAGCCCATCGAGAAATCTAAGGGAGATGGTGAAGGCGAAGACATGGATGACAAGAACGACAAGAAAAAACACAAGCAAAAAGACGATTCAGATATCGACGAAGAGAAGGCCAAACACAAAGCCATGTTGTTGCTGATTCAGGCAAGGAAAAAGCGGGAGCAAGAGATTCGCGACAAAGCCAAGAAAGATCAGCAGAAAAAGGAAGAGGACGAAAAGCGCGTCAAATACATTTGCAAAGATGGAGATACCGTACAATCCATCGCACTCAAGCAATTACGCGACAGCCGCGTAGCACCTCTGATTTATCAAATCAACAAGGATGTGATACCAACACAAGAAGTCAACGGTCAGAAAGTGCCGATGCTTCATGCCGGTTTGATTATCTGGCTACCGTCTCCTAAGGAAACCAGAGAATTCCGCGCCAAGTTGATGAGCGGGCCAGGATCTGCTCTCGGTATCGCCGGTGGTGGTGAACCGGGCCGCAGTATGACAGCCGAAGAAGAGCTCGAAGCGAAATTTGGAGGCAGCTGGTCCGGCAGCGGGCAAGCGGGAGCTCCCGACAGCGTGGAAAGAAAGCTGATGGAAGACGCGGTAGCCGAAGCTCGACGCCGGCGAGAGAATATTGAAAAGGCTCTCGGACCGATTACCCCAAGCACCGGAAGAACTAGAGCCCCAGGAGAGCGGCTGAATTACACGGTGCGCCTCGGTGACACACTGCGCTCGGTGGCGACCAAGCACCCGTCCATCCTCGACGTGAATCTCTGGAGACTCCTTGCCGAACTCAACGAACTTTCTACTGAGGTCGATGCCAAAGGTCATCCGAAGACCGGACTCGTGCGTGGCTCTACAATCAAAATTCCGACTCTGCAGGAGATTGCTGAGTACAAGCAACGAACCGGTCTCACAACCCATGCTATGAAGCAGGAAGATCGAGTCAAGACCTGCCGTAAATGCGGAAGGATGAACGCCGCACCAGCAACCATGTGTCTTACCTGTGGTCATGAGTTCGAGACTGCTGCTGATACCAGCGAGGCGAAAAGGCCGCCTACCACCACACCAAAGGATGCAGCGACTATCGTCCTGGAAGCTCTTGGCAACGAGCAAAGACACGATCAATCCAGAACAGAAGATCTCGACGCCATCCAGGCACAGACAGGGCCATCACCACTTCAGGGTCCAGACACCAGAGATCTCGAGAAGTCCCGCAGCAATCCACCAGTCCCACCAATCGGACCGTGGGATGGCTGGGCGAGCACGACAGTTCTAGAAGAGACTTGTCGCCTGGTCAAATCCACTGACTCGTTTGACCAAGAGATCGACAAGATGATCATCCAATTGCAAATCAAAGAGGACAATTCAGATTGGTTCCCAATACTCGAGTACGAAGTCTTCGGTTCGCATTCGATCCGTCACAGCTACTCGCGTCAGGGACGTTCTCGCAAGAGTGTAAAAATAGACTTGCCGGCACAAGCCGCCATGGAGCTTGCCCAAAATGACCTGATTGCCAATTGGACGAGCTACAAGCAGAAATATCTGAGCTAAAACGCAGCTCGTTTCAATATCAAAAGTTTCGATTAAATAGGTGACGAAGAAAATTCTTTGTCGAAAATCGTTCCTTATATATATGTATCGGTCGCAATCAATCGAGCATCT
>CAZISK010000074.1:0-15068 GCA_964541355.1 uncultured Candidatus Obscuribacterales bacterium | reverse complement strand
AGGAATTGGTAAAACTCAATGTACGATCATTGCGTGGTGAGTTCATCCGTAATTTCGAGCAAATGTTCATCACTGCATCGAAAGAGATCTTTCCGCAAAAGCAACTTGTCGATGAAGTGATACTGGCAATCCAAAGAAATCAAGTTGGCGAGACGAGCGATTTGATGAAAAAGTTCGGTTTGAACACGTCTGAATACAAAGAGGCCCTCAAGCAATTGCATCATTCCTCTTGCAGCAATGGATCAGCGTTCGTCGTAGAAGCCCTGACTAAGAACCTGCGGACAACCTTTTCGCGAGAGCGGCAGCTTTGTGAGCAGCTGAGACCATTGATGGTGAAGCTGCTGGATAGTAATTACAATCCGAGTACAGATCCTGACATCAAGGATGAGCTAAGACCGCACATGGCTCAACAGCAACGTCTGTTCAATATCGTAAAGCAGAAGGTGGAGGAACGTCTGGCCGCGCGGTGGAAGAATATCGAGAGGGGATTCCAGGCTCCTGAAGTCGAAAGTGTAGTAATCGAAGAACGTGTCTACAATTTACCGACTGAGTCCGAATCTGGATCCCAACGTGCTGCGCTAATAGAGGCACAGGTGGGTCCGAACTGCAAAATAGGTCGTGACACTAGAGGTGTGTATGTCATAGATCTGCATTCGAAGTACGGCATGTTGCTTCAGGGTCCGTCCAGTGTGCACCCTTACAAGCCGATCATACCCGGTGTGAAATATTATGTTAAACCGGGAGATATGCTCGTTCTTGGAGAGATAGAGCAAGACAAGTTTAAGTCTGTACAGTTCTCTTCGGCACATCACCCTGCATCGCATCAATCTTCAATGATGCCTTCATTTCAAAAGGTCTACAACATTGCAGGAGCAAGTACGGACCGCCCTCGCGTCATTCATGACGGAAAGGATTCTACCGCACTATATACGGAGAGTCTTGATCTAACAGGTCGTTACTTCGACTATAGAAAAGCTACCGAATATGCGCGTACCGGTTTGGATCGCTATCTCGATCGATTCTACTCCAACGCGCAGGTTTTCCTCCAATCGCAGGCCGATACTACGAACGATGGCAAGCTCGAGAAGGTAAATGCCATATTAGGTCAGTTTGTTTCACAAGTGGAGTCTCTTCATAAGAATCCGTTACTGAAGAACATCTCTATAGTCGCTGAAAGCAATTCGCCTGCGCGAAGCGGCCGTGTTGTCTTCACTCATGGTTCGACTGTTATCGAACCTATTTTTTGTGACGGAACAAACATCCATTATCGAAACAATTCCGGCGACTTGGTGTCGTCTTCGGTGGCAGAAGTGAAGACAACTTTATGCATTTCTCAGGACGCTCTGACCGAGTCTGATGGAAAGACATTACAAGGTCGCGTCCGTGCTGCGGAGGTGCTTTCTACTGTTTATCACCAACTTCATCAAATCGATCAGCTCATGGGGCGAGAGGAACGAGCCAAGAGTAAGGGCATAAATCTTCGCAATGCCAGTCAAAATCCGGCGGAATCGATTTTCCGATCTACCGAGAAAGCATATGCCGACGTATCTGCCGACTATCTCCAGTTCAAGCTGAACGGTCGGTCGCTCGTTGGAAAACCGGCGCCTCGATCTGAATTCGTAGCTAATGACAAAAACACCAAAGCTCAATTGAAGGCGGAACGAATACACGTTTCTATAACAGAGGACGGGCGGATTAGACTGCAAATTTTCGGTCCGGATAAAACGATTACCGAGCTCGATCGCGGTCAATCAGAAAGCCTGATTAGAAGCGCCTATGGTGAGTTGACAGCCCGGCTAGTTGCCGACTTGGCGACTGCAGAACAGGCCAAAGACCAACCGCGTATTGCGGCGCTAAAGGCGGAACTTCAGAAACTGAATGAAGAAAAGGCTCGCTATGAGAGCAGTCTCCAGTACCGTGAAACCGTACATAGCTCTCTAGCCAAAGCCACTTCTTCGGCTCGTCGCGGAACAGGAGTTGCCGTTACGGCTCTTTTCCTCGCAACTGAGTTGCTGGAACAAATTCGACCACGATAAGTGCGTGTTCATGGCTGGATCTGTGAATTGACGAATGTGTGCGACATCAGGTCGCTGTAGATGAATGCTTCAAACGCGCAAATGGGCGTGTTTGGAGTTTCTTTTGGAATTGTTCGCGATGAAATTGATGGCGGCAAGAAGGACATATTCCTGTTTCGAACCTGAAGTGCCCGTAAAATCGCACATCAAAGTTGCCGGAGCACTAAGCCCAGATGTCCTGATCTTCGGGAATACTGGTCTCAACGCAAGACGGTTTACTGCGTATGTGCTTGAGCCGACTGCGGGGCCGGCGGTGCTATTCCTTCCCCGCCATAATGAGGCTTCGTTGGTAAATACTCATATGATTCAGTCTGTTTCATATCGATATCTATTGGGAGTTTATCAAGAGTAGAATAGACAGCTAAGCGAAACTTACTCCGATCGAACTGGGTCGGCTGGCACCCTTGGACACTAACGCTGCAACTTGCGAGGTTCTCGTGAAATCTAATTGGAATAAACGCACTCTGACCTTGGCTGTTTCATTGGCGGGACTGCTGTCCAGCTTCGTTCTGCCTTGCTTTTCACGATTGGAGCCTGGTCCAAGCAAGGCCGACCTGCCGAAGCTCAATCATGAGCTGGATGCCGCAAGAAAAAGTGGCAACAAGGCAGATCAGGCCAAACTGCTTTATGCAATTGGAGATTTGGAAGAGCAAGAGGGCAATACTGAGAAAGCGGTACAGCTCATCCGTGAGTCTTTGTTGTTGGAAGACGAGATTGCCACGGTTCCGAAGAAGTCGGACAACGCGTTCTATGCGCCTGTCCATACTCGAATCGCACTGGCGGAGCTTCTCATCAGACTTGGTCGTGCAGAAGAAGCGCTCAAATTGTTCGAGGAGGCTGCCGATAGAGCCGAGAAGATGCACCTGACCGCTGAATCAGCGAAGATTTACAAGCAGTTGGGAACGGTGTTCTTGTCGACTAAACAGTTTGACAAAGCCAATACTTACTTCGTGAAGGCTAAGGAGATCGCAGAGAAAGGTGGCTTTAACGATACTGTCGTAGCTATCCTGACGGACATGGCTTCCAGCGCTCGTTATCGACGGAACTTTGAAGAGGCGCTCGGCTATTTGAAGCAAGCCAGCATGATTCAGGATGATTCCATTGATGAAATCGATCAGGGTCGCGTTCTGAATGAGCTTGGGCGGACATATTCCGACATGGATCTGACCGACCAGGCGATGGAGTATTACGAAAAAGCGCAGAAGCTTTACGAAGAATCGGCGGAGCCGGTGGCTGCTGCGGAAGTTCTTATCTCAATGGCCGAGTTGGATCTTCTCGAACGCAGATCCGAGCAGGCGTTGACCAGGCTTCAGACCGCGTTGTCGAGCCTCGAAGGTGAGAACTCCCCCAAGCTGCAGGCTCGTTGCTTGACGCGTCTAGGCTCAGCCCTGGCTGATGGCGGAAAGATTGAGGAAGCGATCGCCAACCACAAGAAAGCGGAAAAGCTGGCTGAGAAAGCCGGAAGCGCTGAAGAAGAGTGCTTTGCAATTACGGAGCAGGGCTATGATAATCTGCTCGAAGGGAAGTCTGAAAAGGCTATTCAACATTTTTTACGAGCTCAGAAATTTATTGAAAAGTCGCAGACGCTGTCCAAGACCGAGCGGGCAGATGTGCTGAAATACTGTGCCATGGGCTATCGTAACGTCGGTCAAACAAAGACGGCAATCAAATATTATCTTGAAGCGGCCAGGATGTTCGCTGAGTCGAAAAAATCGGTGGAGCAGGCGTTGGTTCTAGATAGCGTTGCAGCTGCTTATCTGGACCAGGGTAGTCCCGAGCTCTTTGAAAAGTATCACAATGAAGCGAAGTCGATTTTCGACACAGTAGGCACCAAGGGCAGTGGCAAGTCGGATTCTCGAGCGCGTGCCATGATGGCCTACAATTATGGACAATATTGTGTCTTGAAGAGTCAGTATGCAGACGCCATCGAGGCTTATGAGAAAGCGATCGAGGCATCGAGAACTGCCGGTGACACACTCGGACACTGCCAGGCATTGCGCGGCTTGGGTCTGACATATTATCTCCTTGGTCAAAATCAAAAATCTCAGGAAAACTATCAGGCTGCCTCAGCCCTGGCCGACAAGCTCAGCAACCTGGAGAGTCAGTGGGATTGCGCAGCGGGTCTTGGAAAAGTCTATCTAAAGATGGGCGATCACCAGCAAGCCGAAAAGATGCTGATGAAGGCGATATCCCTTGCCGACAAGGAGAGAGTGAGCCTGTCGCGCGACAGTTTCAAAACCGCGGCTCTAGATCTACGTGAAGATTGTTTCTTCGACCTTGTTGAGCTTCTGGTTAAGGATAAGCGTTATGACCAGGCCCTGGAAATAGCTGAGAAAGGGCGTGCTCGGGCTTTCCTCGACATGCTGGAGGGAAGGAAACAGACAAGCTTCGGACAAAGGCAGGTGGCTTCATTGCCTCTTGATGTGTCACCTGTATTGGAAGAAAAGAAGGACGAGGAACCGGTCAAGATTGCTATGGCAACTGTGCCTCAAGGTGGCTTTCGTGCGGTGACCGTTTCTCCCAAAAACATTCCGACGGTAGAGACGACGGTACTATCGGCGGTGAATGCCAAACCGCCGACGCTTGCTGAAATTAAACAGCTCGTTAAGGAGACTAAGACCTGGGTTGTCGAATACCTGGCAATGCCGGACAAAATCGTCGCCTGGACTATCAAACCGGATGGCGAAATCGCCGACGTCAAAGTAATTCCTGCCAACATTAATGACGTCAAGAATCTAGTAAGAGAAACGCATAAGACGATTACATCGGCTCCCAAAGCTGTGGATGAGTTGCATGCTCTCAATAAAAAGAGAGAAGGCAATCTCAGGGCGTTGCATAAGCTTTTGGTCGCGCCGCTTGAAGCGGTTCTGCCTAAAGACGAGAATCAGGTGATCACAATTGTGCCTCACGGGTCTCTGTTTAGTGTCCCATTCTCAGCTTTGATTGCGGCGAACGGCAAGTTCCTGATCGAACAACATACGCTTGCCTATCTGCCGGCGATTGGCGTTCTACGTGCAACTAATGCGATCGATGGTGGCATCAGGAGCGAGAAGGATTCATTGCTCGCTTTTGGGAACCCGATTACCGAGAGGAACAAAGAGTTGGGCAAGCTTCCATATGCTGAAAAGGAAGTGAAGAAGGTGTCGGCTCTCTTCCCCGCCGGAACCAGTGCCATCGAAGTTGGTGGCGCCGCCACTAAAGCTAAATTCCGTGAGATGGCCCCGAAGTACAGCTATATCCACCTGGCTACGCACGGTCTGGTCGATCAAGAGCATCCGATGGAATCAGCCGTTGTCCTGGCGCCTGAAGGCAGCGACGATGGACTCTTGACCGTTAAGGAGATTTTGCAGTTGCCGCAGTTGAAAGCCAAGATGATTGTGCTGTCTGCCTGCCAGACTGGACAAGGAAAGATTACCGGCGATGGAGTAGTCGGTCTTTCGCGTGCTTTCGTCATCGCCGGAACGCCATCGGTCCTGGTAAGTCTCTGGAGCGTCGACGACGTGATGACGGAGTTTCAGATGGAAGCGCTTTACTTCGAGCTTCTCAAAGGAGCCAACAAAGCTCAGTCCTTAAGAAAAGCGCAACTCCGCACCATCAATTTCATGGAGAAGGGTCTCGGCTCATCTCGCGATGATGATGACGACAAGCCCGCCGCCGCCAATGCCGACCGTGCCAACCCGAGATACTGGGCGGCATTCCAGCTGCTTGGTGAGTACGACTAGAGTCTGAAATACTCGGCTTATACGTTCTGCTTTTTGTTTCTCAATTTGATTTTGAAATTTTGGGCGGGCTATTATTTAAAGGCGAGTTTCCTCATCGTTGCGGCTTGATCAGGAAGTGCTCACAAGTTGCTTCAATCGGTGATATTAGATCCGCTAATGAAAATCTGCTCCAAAATATTACCCCTGGCCCGTAAAAATATTTGCAACCAATATTAGACCCACCAATATTTTGCGAGTCTTTTTTATTAGGTTTACTAATATCGCTGTTTGAATCGAAGACCCAATCTTTGCCTACCACTTGTGGCTGGTGCCGTCGAATACACCAGCGAAATTGCTATGTGCTTACTTCTCGGCTAGCCGGACAGGGAATATCGCCGGCTTGGAGATTGTCGCTCGTATTCCGCCGAACACACGGAAGTTGAATCCTGCGTATCCGGGGTTGGCGTTGGCGCCCATGTTGAAGATTTCCTGGCAGCGCACGTAACCTTCGATTGGCAATCTCAAGTACGGCAGACGGCGCGCAAGCTCTTCGGTCAGGATGATGACCTGGTTGTTGTGTCCTAAGCGAAGGTTGGAATTACCGAAGTTGGAGTTCATCGTCATGTCGCCTAGTGCGGTCCACGGACCTTTGCGATAGACACCGCCGAATGAATAGAACTGGTCGCCTTCCTGGAACTGACTGCACATTTCACGAAACCGAATCTGCCCAAGGACTGATCCGTAAATCACGCCGCTGTAGCCCACCTGTCTGGTGGCAGTAAGTGACGGCAGTAAGTCGTTGAAGAATGTATCGCTAAAATTGTCCGGATTGGAGAACAATGCTCGTCCCAAGAAACCTGCCGTGACTGTCGTACGACCTTTGGCATACAAGTCCTGATCGATCTGGAAGCCGACCGAATGGAAATTTCTGCTCAGCGGATTGTTGTACTTGGTGTATTGATCTCTGAGGAAGAAGTAATTAGCAGAGACTCGAGTTGTCCTTGTCAGTGCCCATCCGAGAGTCGTGTTGGGCAAGCAACGATAGATCATATCGGTCTTGTTATGGCTGGCTGTCTGGAAGACGTTGGTCTCGCATCGCAGTGAGTTGTCGACGACAGCGCTGAAGAAGAGCCTGCCCGGAAGCGTATACAGGGCGTTGTACTTCATGCCTTCAAATCGGCTGAACGTAGGTGTACGGCGAGGCAGACTGACCGGTGTGAGGTCGTAGTCGCGTGTGTCCGAATCCAACGTGTCTGTGGGAACTGTCTGAGCGATGTCGCCTGGTGTCAATGGAATAGCATCACCGGTAGTACCATTGTTATCCGCAGACGATTTCTTGCCTCTGAGCTGAGGAGTTGCATCATTGTCTTCCGGCAAGGCTGCCACTGGAATCTTATCCGTCGCTGGCTCGCTCGAGTTATCGGAACTGTCTTCAACGAGATCTACCGAGCTGTCGCTTGAATCGACTTCGGTAGGCTGAGCCTGTGCTTCACTCTTAATTTCTAGATGAGCAGGCGAATATATTGACGCTGTCGCCTCCGGTGCGCTTTCCTCGCCTCCGGCGGACTGAATAGTGCCATCCTCGGAGAGCTTAGCCTCAGGTGCTTCTGTCGCGGCTGGCTCTTGCGGTCCCTGTTCAACAGGGCCAAACAGAGACAACGGCAACGAGCGTGCTACGGCATCTAATGGCGAAGCTATTAGAATCTGCTGTGAGCCCACTGAATTTGCTGCACCTTCTGCATTTGCAGGGTTAGCGCAGGCAACTGCTAAAACAGCCACCACAATTGGTGCTATAGATGTCAGGTGAATAGTCCTTGACTGCATGTATTTTTGTTCTTTAGTAATAGGTAGAATCGCCCGGTTGCCAATAGGAATGTGCCACCATCCTCGTCTGGATTATAACCAAGTTTTTTTCGCGTTCATAGTCTTATGTGTTCTTACCGCTACACTTAACATGTTTCCAACAACAGAACGAGATAATAAATCATACTTCTGTGGAGGCTGGCAGTGAGCGAGCATCGTCGAGACCCGTCAATCCGTGTAGTTCTTCAACCGAAGGACACTAATAGTCAAGGGACAATTTTTGGTGGCATTATTCTCAGCTACATCGACCTTGCGGGCGCCGTTGAGTGCGGTCAAATCACGAAACAAAAGGTAGTGACGGTCGCGGTAAAAGAAGTTCAATTTAAGGCGCCGGTATATATGGGAGAGGTAGTGAGTTTTTATTCGAAAACAACAAGAGTCGGCAATACTTCAATTTCCGTTCATGTCGATGTAGAGGTCTTTCGCGGGCACGAGACGGTGGCCGTGACAGAAGCGGACATGACTTTTGTTTGTGTTGATGCCAAGGGGCAGCCCACTCGCGTAATTCGCTCCTGAGAATCAATATCGTACGTGAGAGTTAGTTCAGACAGGGTCACTAAAAGTCTAGACTACAGGCGGTATGATATGAGTTTCGACTTCACTAGAGCGCGTTATCGAAGGGACTTTAAATGACCAAGACGGATTCCTCTTCAGCGTTGACGAAAGATTCATCGTCGCAAGAGGAGAGTCGCGAGAAGATCCGGCTTTATCTTGGTACCGCCTGTGGTAAGACTACAGCCACGTTTGGTGTGATACTACGAGCGTTATCCAAAGGCAAGAATGTGACCATGACGTTCTTCGATAAGCTCGAAGAGAACTCGAGTGAAGGAAAAGCGCTGAAGATTTTAGCTGAGCATCGCGAAGAAGGCTTCGGTCGGCTGATCGTTAACTATACAGGTGTCAATCGAATCGGATCTGGTCCGAAAGGTACCTTTCGATTCTACAGTGCACCTAACGGTATTTTGCCTGAGGATCGAGACGCTGCGCAGGAAGGCCTCGGCTTCATTGCGGAAGGGTTGAAGCGAGAGGATGATATTGTTATTGGTGACGAACTTCTTGATGTCGCTCGCGTTGGGCTGGTCGATTGGGAGGCTGTGAAAGCTACAATCGCCCTTCGTAAAGCCGACACCGTGCTTGTTTTGACCGGTCGACGCGCGCCGGATTGGCTCATGAAAGAAGCAACCACAATATCGACGACTACTCAGCTCAAGCATCATGGAAGAGCCATCGAAGGGCTGGATTGCTAGCCGTCAATCGATTGGTATATGCGTTGGTGATCTGGTTGCGACTACTCTAACCCGAGGCGCTTTTTGTCGTTCTTTTTGATCCGGCTCAGCGCCTTGAGGTCTTCGGCCGCCCAGTCTACTGTTGCTTGTTGCCCAGACCCAGCAGAATCATTGATGGTAGAGTCAGACCCAGAGTTATTTACGGCTGTGGCTTGTGTGGAGTTGACTGCGGTCACAACCATACATCCGAAGAATAGTAATCCAATAACTAAGACAGTCAGTCCGGACAATAAAACTATCTTCTTTCCAGGGTCCGCCTTCTGTGGTGCTGCAAGGACGGTATCATATTTGGTGCCGCAGAATCGGCAAGACGAAAAGCTGGTGAAATCCGTTTCCCTGCATTTTGGACAACGTTTGTTGGTGGATTCTCCTGGCATGATCTCAAACTCTTCCGCGAACTCATGGAGGCGATTTGTTTACCGGGCACGTTCCGGACCTTGTTTATGGCGAGTAGAAAACAACCGTTCCTCACTCGCGAAGATTTAGCTAAGCCGAGCAGCCTATCTGTACATCTGTATGTTCCAATCTCCACAACTAGCGAAACACACAGGATTGCCTTTGCAAGAATGAAAGCGGCGAACTCATTGAGCTCGCCGCTTAAGTCGCAGTCTTGAATTGTTCAGCTATTTCTTAGCTGCTGCTGGTTGTGTTGGTTGCGCTGTTTGGGAGCTTAAATTGGCTGTTTCTTTGCCGCTATCGCCAAGCTCTGCCTTGAGCACTTCAATTGCTTTGTTCAATTGAATGTCTCTACCGTCGGCTGGAGATTTGTCGAACTCCTTGTAGTGAATATCAATCCACCACGGGCCTTTTCCTGCATCATAGTCTTTGTCTTTCAAGTCAACCTTGTAGTCAGGAACGATGCCGTGCTTGTGAATGTCGGTGTCGTTAGGCGTCAGGTACTTGGCAATAGTGACGTTGATGCCGGAGCCGTCATCCAATCTGTTGATCGCTTGCACTAGTCCTTTTCCGAAGCTGCGTTGTCCGACCAATTTTGCGCGACCGTTGTCTCTGAGGGCGCCACTGAGGATTTCACTCGCTGAAGCGCTGCCTTTGTTGATCAAGACAACGAGAGGCTGCTTGTTGATCGGTCTGTTGGACGAGAATGTCGATTGCTTGTATCCGTCAGCATCGATTGTGCTGACGATGACGCCGCGATCGAGGAACATATTGGCGATCTCGATTGCATTGGTCAACAAGCCACCAGGGTTGTTGCGAAGATCGAGAACCACGCCGTTGGTATTCTCAACTTTTCTCAGAGCGTCGCGCATTTCTGAGTTGGCTTTCGAAGAGATGAAACTGTCGAGTCGAATGTATCCGATGTTGCCAGGAAGAATCTCGCAGTTGGCAACAGCTCTTATTGGAATCTCCGCCCGTTGCAACTTGACCTTCTTTTTCTTACCGCTGGCCATGAAGGTGAGATCAACTGAACTGTTGATCGGTCCACGGATGTTCTTGACCACCTGGTCGAGCGACTGGCCTTTTACCGGCTTGTCATCAACTTCGACTATCTCCCAACCAGGGAGAATTCCGGCTTTGTATGCCGGGGTGCCTTCGATTGGTGCGATAACGACGACTTTGTGCTCCTTGTTCATGCCGAGCTGCATGCCGACACCGAACAGGTGAGCCTCGATCTGGGAGCGCTCTTCGTCGAACGCTTCTCTGTCGAGAAATCTGGTGTAGGGGTCGCCAAGACTGTAGAGCATCGACTCGATCCCTTTGTGGGCATCGTCTAGAGTCTTGAGCTTGCCATCATAATGATGCTTCCATCGATTCCAGTCTTGACCGGCAAACTTCTGCTCGTAATAGGTCTCCTTTATTAGTCGCCAGGCTCGTTGATAGAGGACCTGCGGTAGAACGGACGGCACGCTTCGTGACTGAGCCAGGAGGATTGGGTTCTCTTGAGATGGGGCTGCCCCATCGGCTACGAGGACATGTGAATCTGTAGTGTTCTCAGCAGCTATAAGCCAGCTCTGAAATGCGAAGAAGAGCAAACAAAGGATTAAAGGAAAGCCAACTCTGGCTAACGTTTTACGATTAAACAAGATTCGTCCTCTCAGGCGAAAAATTGATCCCTATCCAAAATATTAGACCAAAACTATTCAAGTAATGACGGCACCACCAACAACCGTAACAACACAGCACGGTCCAAAAGTTTGGACGCTTCTGTATTAGAAAATACCTCCTTTCTATGTAAAAACCCACACGCTACAGTACAAACTTCAGAATTTCCCTAATTAGATTTCTCAAAGTGAAGCTTGGTAATTTTTAATAACACACCTATCAAGTGGCTCTAGTCGTGGATTGGGTCGGATTTTTGCCGGGATTAGAAGTGAGCTTAAAATTTTCGCGTGTTCATGTCAGTGGGCCGGTCGCTACCATTTGCTTCGACGGATGCGGATCGCACTAGTTCCAACTTTATTTCAACCTTAGAAAAATCAGCTAGAGGAAAAACCCGGAGACAATGCCAAAGGTGACCAGTACGTTAGAACAGACGACCGGCGCTCCTGTGAACAGTGCCCAGGTCGCCGAACCGCATTTGCAGTCAGCTGGCGACCAGAGCTCGATGTTCTCAGGCAGATTCCCTTTGCCACGAATATCGCAGCAGTCCAAAACACGGCTCAAACTCCTCATTAGTATCGCTCTATTCGCTAGTCTCTTTGCATTTGGCAAGGTCGACCTCCGCGAAAGCTATCAGGCTGCTATTCACGCTAACAAAGCCTACCTTCTGTCGGCTTGCGGTCTGTTCCTTTTAAGTGTTTTCGTCATGGCTCACAGATGGCAGTTATTGGCATCTGCCGTCGGCTTGTCTAAGCCATTCCTCAAAATGGTCCAGCTCTGCTACGTTGGCTTGTTCTTTAATCTATTCTTGCCTTCGACTGTAGGCGGTGATGTCAGCCGTTGCTACTATTTGACCAAAGGTACCAACAAATATCTACACGCGCTCACCTCCGTTCTGGTCGATCGGGCAATGGGCTTGGCTGTTCTTTTGCTTTTTGCTACGTTTGGAATTTTGTTCGGACCTGGCGGCACGGGTTTGCCGCTCCAGCTCAAGGTCCCAATTTTTGTGCTGACGGCCGGCATGTACTGTGTAATCCCATTTCTTCCCCAGCTCTCGGTCAGGATTCTGGGAGAAAACAACTGGGTGACCAGGAAGTTGAACCATGGCTCTGCCAAGGTATTCTGGCAAGATAAAAGGCTGACTATCACGACACTGTTCCTTTCAGTAGTAAGTCAGATCATACTTGTGGCGTGTCACATAGCTGTAGGTCTGGCCCTTGGGCTTGACCATATCCCCTTGTGGTATTTCTTCGTCTTCTATCCTTCCGTAGCCGTGCTGGGCTTCGTAACCCCGAGCGTAAACGGTATCGGCATTAGAGAATGGGCTTACACCTACTTCCTGACGCTGGCAGGTGTAGATCGTTCTCTGGCATTGACCTACGCTCTCATCTGGCTGGGGCTTACGACCTTGGGAAGCGTGGTTGGCGGCATCGTTTATATGGCTGGTCATTTTAAGCCGATTGAGCGGACTGCTTGACACGCCGGAGCGTTCGTTGCGAAATAATCCTTCTAGCTGCCTTTTTGAGATTGGCTTTCTGGTCGTAGACCGTAAAATCAACGTATTAATGCGGTCGGAGCGGGCGTCCTTCTTATGTCCTATAAAAGAGTTTTTGAAAAGAACAGTCCACTTGAGCATCCTCAGGTAAAGCGTGTTGTTGAAATTGGGCGTGCGCTGGATATCGAGACGTATCTAGTTGGCGGATACATCAGAGACGTTCTCTGGAAACGGGTTGGGGCGAACCCGAAGGATCTCGATTTTGCTGTCCGAGGCGGCTCGGCAATGGAGTTTGCCAGGCGCTTGAGTGCCGAGTTAGCCGGACACTTCGTCCCTTTGGATATCGAATTCGACACGGCTCGGGTTGTTCTCGATGATGGCAGTTTCATTGATTTTGCAGGCTGTGTCGGCGGGAACATCGAAACTGATCTTCGACGCCGCGACTTCACGATCAACGCGCTTGCCCTGGACTGCTCGCGACCCGATTGCATTATCGATTTGTTCGACGGTTTGGATGACATTGAGAACCGCACCATTCGAGCCATTTCACGAGAAGTCTTACTCGAAGATCCACTCAGGTTGTTGCGTGCATTTCGATTTAGAGCGGCTTTGAAGGCGACTATCGAACCTGCGACGCTTGGCTGGATTAAAGAGAACGCACAGCTCATCGACAGGATGGCTGCCGAACGGATCAATGCCGAAATGTTCACCCTGTTGACAAGCGATAACTCGGGCGAGATTTTGAAGGAGCTCGGGCAGTGCGGACTTCTCGAAGCGATATATCCAGAGCTTGTTGCCACCAGGAAAGTGACTCCTAATGCCTATCATCATCTAGGACTGTTCGATCACAGCATAGAAGCGGTGTCCCAGTTGGAGCGCAAGCTGCCGGAATTGCCAGCCTGGGTGCACCAATCCAACGATCAGGAGCTTTCCCACGGCGTGACCAGGCTGGCTGCAACCAAGCTGGCAGCTCTTCTTCATGACATAGGCAAACCGTCGACATGGCAGATCAACGAAGAGGGGCGTCATACTTTTTACGGGCATGACTCGGTAGGCGCGATTATGGCGGAAGAAACGGCAGAACGTATGAAGTGGTCGAAGCCGATCAATCGATTCATATCTAAATTGATCAAATGGCATCTCAGACCTGGTGCGCTCTTCCATCAGGGAGAGCCTACGCCTAAAGCGGTGCAGCGCTTCTACCGCAAGCTCGGTGATGATTTGCCGGAGCTCATGGTGTTGGCATTTGGTGATCTTGGCGCCACTCGAGGAGACGGGCTGCCGGAATCATCTCGGCATGCGCTTAATGCCAGGCTATTCGAACTGCTCGTCGGATATAAAGCCTTTGTGGACGAGGTGCAAAGCCAGCCCCGGCTGCTAGGCGGTCATGATGTCATTCGTATTATTGGTATTAAACCAGGTCCCCTGGTCGGAGAAATCCTGGAAGCTCTTGATGAGGCACAAGGTCTCAAGGAAGTGACCGATACTGCATCTGCGGAGAAATTTGTGGTTGATTATCACAATAAAAAGTATTCCAGCTAACCAAAAATTGCTTGGCAACTAAGTTTTTCGGTTAAAAGAAAATATTCAGGGAATAAATGCTACAGAGGCGAAGGTAAGACTCGTCTGGATTTCAAGAGATTGCCACATAGTTTGTGCCAGTCCAAGCCTACAAGGCTGTGTGCTGCTGCGGGAATGCAGTTATTTGAGGAAACAGCAAATGATGAACACTAAAGTTGACAAACTATTCAACTACACAGTCATCGCCAGGCTCGACGATGCTATTCCGCTGCACACCGAAGAATGGGTGGCAGTAGAGCGTCTCCTTAACCAGATAAGCGAATTCGTTCCGACATCGATGCTTAACAGCGTAACTGAAGCAATCATCACTTACGCTGACGATCAAGCACGCCGTGGATACCTCTTGGGACAAGAGGATCTGGTGACGGAACTCAAGAAAAAAGCTTCAAAGATTGCATAGGTTTTTCTTCCACTTTCCCGGTCAGCGCCTCGAGCAATCGAGGCGCTGTCTGTTTGAGGTAAATTATCAAGTGGAATGACTGCCACCGCATTTAGTGAAGCAGATCTCTTGATGTGATTAAGGCTTGACTCCTTTTCTAGATTTTTCTGACTTCAATCAAAAGCGCTCACGACCTATTTTGTTGTGACCTTGTTATGGCCCGGAGCCTTGCAGCAAGCCAACTGTTCTTATGTACCTATGTATTGCAGTTTTGCGTTGCCAAATAGTCGGTGACCTTCTTATGGACCAGTTTGAGGTTATCGTAAGATTCGAGCATAGTCTCCCAATTCGGGGAAGTCTCCTTGGCCAGCTTCTCCAGATGCAGAGCATGCCTGGAAAGTTCAGCGGCGTATATGCTCGATCCCATTCCTTTCATCTGATGTGCGACATCAATCACTGTTTTGATGTCCTTCTCATTCCAAGCGGCATTGATACGATTGAACAAAACCTCGGAATGATTCAGGAACGTCTCGATGAGGCCGGCTCGTCCATCTTCTCCAAAGGTGGCGTCCAGCTGTGCTAGGTCGATTGGTAGTTGTTTTTCCATCGGTGATGTCGTCTCGAAACTTG